>NZ_JBFBJK010000005.1:0-171941 GCF_040686095.1 Streptomyces sp. NPDC086554 | reverse complement strand
GCCGCCGGGGGGGCTTGCCGCCCGGGCGCGGCCGCGCGGTGCCCGCCCCGGGGGTCGCCGGGCCCGTCGGGCCGGGCGCCGCCGCGGCGGGGCGGGGCCACGGACCGTACTCTTGAGCACGTGCAGGAACTCCACGATGCCCCCCTCGCCCCGCTGACCACCTTCCGGCTCGGTGGCCCCGCGACCCGTCTGATCACCGCGACGACCGACGCCGAGGTGATCGCCGCCGTCCGCGAGGCCGATGACTCCGGGACCCCGCTGCTGCTCATCGGCGGCGGCTCGAACCTCGTCATCGGGGACAAGGGCTTCGACGGCACGGCGCTGCGCATCGCCACGAAGGGCTTCGAACTCGACGGTACGAAGCTGGAGCTGGCCGCCGGCGAGGTGTGGACCGACGCCGTCGCCCGCGTCGTGGAGGCCGGGCTCGCGGGCATCGAGTGCCTCGCCGGAATCCCCGGCTCGGCAGGCGCGACGCCGATCCAGAACGTGGGGGCGTACGGCCAGGAGGTCTCGTCGACGATCACCGAGGTGATCGCTTACGACAGGAAGACCCACGAGACGGTCACCATTGCGAACGCCGAGTGCGACTTCTCGTACCGTCACAGTCGCTTCAAGGCCCATCCTGACCGCTTCGTGGTCCTGCGGGTGCGCTTCGCCCTGGAGGACGCCCAGGGGATGAGCGCGCCGCTCAAGTACCCGGAGACGGCCCGCACGCTCGGCGTGCAGGCGGGCGACCGGGTCCCCGCGGCTGTCGCCCGTGAGACCGTCCTGAAGCTCCGCGCGGGCAAGGGCATGGTGCTCGACCCCGAGGACCACGACAGCTGGTCGGCCGGGTCGTTCTTCACCAACCCGATCCTCACCGAGGACGAGTTCACCGTCTTCCACGCGCGCGTGGCCGACCGCCTCGGCCCGGATGTCGCGCCTCCCGCCTTCCCGACGGACGACGGCCGCGTGAAGACCTCCGCCGCCTGGCTGATCGACAAGGCGGGCTTCACCAAGGGCTACGGCGAAGGCCGGGCCCGCATCTCCACCAAGCACACCCTCGCCCTCACCAACCGCGGCGGCGCGACCACCGAGGACCTCCTTGCCCTCGCCCGCGAGGTTGTCGCCGGGGTGCGGGACGCCTTCGGGGTCACGCTGGTCAACGAGCCGGTGACCGTCGGCGTCAGCCTGTAACCGCCCTCTCCGTAGAGGGCGGTCGGCCACAGGGCGGCCGCTAGTAGGCGTAGTAGGCCACTAGTAGGCGACGCCCACGCCCTGCTTCACCGTCGCCAGATCGTCGATCGCCGCCAGCATCGCGTGCGCCACATCCGCCCTCCCCAGGAACCTTCCGCTGGCCGGAGTGCCCCCGACCACCCGGCGGTAGACGCCCGTCGCCGGCTTGTCCTGGAGTCGCGGCGGGCGCACGGACGTCCAGTCCGTCGCGCTGTGCGCCAGCTCGGCCTCCATGGCCCGCAGATCGTCGTACACCGCCTTCAGGATCCTGCTGACCAGGGACCCCGCGATCCGGTCGATCACCGGCTGACGCTCGGCGGGCGGGCCGACCGGCGCCGCGCTCACCACCACAAGCCTGCGCACCCCCTCGGCCTCCATGGCATGCACCACCGACCGCGTGAGGGTGGTCGCCACCCCTGCCCGGGCGTCCGCCGTCCCGCGCGCCCCGAGCCCCGAGAGCACCGCGTCCCGTCCTGCCACCGCGCCCCGCAGCGACTCCGGGTCCTTCAGGTCGGCCCGGAAGACTTCCAGGCCGTCTCCCGTCGCCGAAAGCCGCGCGGGATCGCGCACGACCGCCGTGACCTCGTGCCCCGTAGCGAGCGCCTGCCGGACGATCTCCCCGCCGACACCGCCGGTCGCACCGAAAACCGTGAGCTTCATTGCGTACCCTCCCCAGGTGGGTAAGTGTTCACTCACCCTTAGGGTGAGTATCCACTCACCCTTTCGTCAAGCTTGCTTGGACGGCACATGCAGCTGAAGCCCACCCGGGCCCGCATCCTCGACGCGGCCCATGAACTCATGCTCACCGTCGGCCTCTCCCGTGCCACCACCAAGGAGATCGCCAAAGCGGCGGGCTGCTCCGAAGCGGCGCTCTACAAGCACTTCGCCAGCAAGGAAGAGCTGTTCGTGGGCGTCCTCCAGGAGCGGCTGCCCCGCCTGGGTCCGCTGCTGCACCGCCTCGCCGAGGACCCGGGGGAGCGCACGGTGGAGGAGAACCTCGCCGAGATCGCCCGCCTGGCCAGCCACTTCTACGCCGAGAGCTTCCCGATCGCCGCGTCCCTCTACGCCGAGACCAAGCTCAAGCGCCGCCACGAGGACTCCATGCGGGAGATGGGCACGGGCCCGCACATGCCCATCGAGGCCCTCGACGCCTATCTCCGCGCCGAACGCGACGCCGGCCGCATCGACCCGGGGGCCGACACCTTCGCCGCCGCCTCACTGCTCCTGGGCGCCTGCGCCCAGCGTGCCTTCGCCTACGACTCCACGGTCGGCAAGCGGCCCCCGCAGCCCGTCGACGAATTCGCCGCCGCCCTGGCCCGCACCCTCCTGGCGGGCATCAGCCGCTGAGCCACTCCTGGATCCCGGACAGCAGCTTCTCCTGTACGTCGGCGGGGGCCGCCGAGCCGCGGACCGACTGCCGGGCCAGTTCGGCGAGCTCGGCGTCCGAGAAGTCGTGGTGCCGGCGCGCGATCTCGTACTGGGCGGCGAGCCGCGACCCGAAGAGCAGCGGGTCATCGGCCCCGAGCGCCATCGGCACCCCGGCGTCGAACAGCGTCCGCAGCGGCACGTCCTCGGGCTTCTCGTAGACGCCGAGCGCGACGTTCGACGCCGGGCAGACCTCGCACGTCACGCCTCGGTCCGCGAGCCGCTTCAGGAGCCGCGGGTCCTCGGCGGCCCGCACCCCGTGCCCGATCCGCGCCGCGTGCAGGTCGTCCAGGCAGTCCCGCACTGAAGCGGGCCCGGTCAGCTCACCGCCGTGCGGCGCCGCGAGCAGACCGCCGTCGCGCGCGATCGAGAAGGCCCGGTCGAAGTCCCGTGCCATGCCCCGGCGTTCGTCGTTCGAGAGCCCGAAGCCGACGATGCCCCGGTCCGCGTACCGCACCGCGAGCCGCGCCAGCGTGCGGGCGTCCAGAGGGTGCTTCATGCGGTTCGCGGCGACCAGCACGCGCATTCCGAGGCCGGTCTCCCGCGAGGCGCTCTCGACGGCGTCCAGGATGATTTCCAGGGCCGGGATGAGCCCACCGAGCCGCGGCGCGTACGACGTCGGGTCGACCTGGATCTCCAGCCACCCCGACCCGTCCCGCAGATCCTCCTCGGCGGCCTCCCGCACAAGGCGCCGGATGTCCTCGGGCTCGCGCAGACAGGAGCGCGCGGCGTCATAGAGCCGCTGGAAGCGGAACCAGCCGCGCTCATCGGTAGCCCGGAGCTTCGGCGGCTCCGCGCCGGTCAGCGCCTCCGGGAGCCGCACGCCGTACTTGTCGGCGAGTTCGAGCAGGGTCGTGGGCCGCATCGACCCGGTGAAGTGCAGGTGCAGATGGGCCTTCGGCAGCTCTCTTACGTCTCGTACACGCTCCATCCAAGGATCTTGCCGTACGCACACGGCGTCCCGGTAGCGCCTTTCCACCTTCGGGACCTTCCCCGAACGAAGAAACGGGCCGCCTCTCCCAGAGGAGAGACGGCCCGCACGCGCGCGTGGAGCGCGAAAACCGGCGGCCCCTAGTCGCGGGCCTCGGCCAGCAGCTTCTGGATCCGCGAGACGCCCTCGACGAGGTCCTCGTCACCCAGGGCGTACGAAAGACGCAGGTAACCCGGCGTCCCGAAGGCCTCACCCGGAACGACCGCGACCTCGGCCTCCTCCAGGATCAGCGCGGCAAGATCGACGGAGTTCTGCGGGCGCTTGCCGCGGATCTCCTTGCCGATGAGGCCCTTCACCGAGGGGTACGCGTAGAAGGCGCCCTCGGGCTCCGGGCAGAACACGCCGTCGATCTCGTTCAGCATCCGCACGATGGTCTTGCGGCGCCGGTCGAAGGCCTCGCGCATCTTCTCGACGGCGGTCAGATCACCGGAGACGGCGGCGATGGCGGCCACCTGCGCGACATTGGAGACGTTCGACGTCGCGTGCGACTGGAGGTTCGTCGCGGCCTTCACGACGTCCTTCGGGCCGATGATCCAGCCCACCCGCCAGCCGGTCATCGCATACGTCTTGGCCACGCCGTTGACCACGATGCACTTGTCGCGCAGCTCGGGCAGGAGCGCAGGCAGCGAGGTGAACGTCGCGTCTCCGTAGACGAGGTGTTCGTAGATCTCGTCGGTCAGGACCCACAGGCCGTGCTCGAGGGCCCAGCGGCCGATCGCCTCGGCGTCGGCCCTGTTGTAGACGGCGCCGGTCGGATTGGAGGGCGACACGAAGAGGACGACCTTCGTGCGCTCCGTGCGGGCGGCCTCCAACCGCTCCACCGAGACGCGGTAGCCGGTGGTCTCGTCGGCGACGACCTCGACCGGCACACCGCCCGCGAGACGGATCGACTCCGGGTACGTCGTCCAGTACGGAGCCGGGACGATGACCTCGTCGCCCGGGTCGAGGATCGCGGCGAACGCCTCGTAGATGGCCTGCTTGCCGCCGTTCGTCACCAGGATCTGGGAGACCTCGGGCTCGTACCCGGAGTCGCGCAGCGTCTTCGCGGCGATCGCGGCCTTGAGCTCGGGAAGCCCGCCCGCCGGCGTGTAGCGGTGGTACTTCGGGTTCTTGCAGGCCTCGATGGCGGCCTCGACGATGTAGTCGGGCGTCGGGAAGTCGGGCTCGCCCGCACCGAAGCCGATCACGGGCCGTCCTGCGGCCTTGAGGGCCTTCGCCTTGGCGTCTACGGCGAGGGTCGCGGACTCGGAGATCGCGCCGATGCGGGCGGAGACCCGGCGCTCGGTGGGAGAAGTGGCAGCGCTCATGACCCCATCGTTCCAGACCCGAAACGGCCCCGGCACGCACGTTTCCATGACCACCGGATCTGAAGCTGTTCGACGGAGCGCCGCTGAGCACGTACACTCACTGCTCGTTGGCCCTCACCGGCCGCGCCCTCTCAACGCACTCTGTGCACCGGGACGGATGCGGTAGGTTGGGGGAAATCAAAGGGTCGTAGCTCAATTGGTAGAGCACTGGTCTCCAAAACCAGCGGTTGGGGGTTCAAGTCCCTCCGGCCCTGCTACACACACCTCTCGCCAGGATGTGTGCGCATGTACGTACTGCATTGCACCGCCGTGCGGCTCAACCGGGCGCGGCACGGCCACGACCCGGAATCAGGTGAGGACGAGTGACGGACGCCGTGGGCTCCATCGACATGCCTGATGCCCAGGACGAGGCGCCGGAGTCCAAGAAGAAGGCCCGCAAGGGTGGCAAGCGCGGCAAGAAGGGCCCCTTCGGCCGTCTCGCGCTCTTCTACCGCCAGATCGTCGCGGAACTCCGCAAGGTCGTCTGGCCGACTCGCAGTCAGCTCACGACGTACACCACCGTGGTGATTGTCTTCGTCGTCATCATGATCGGCCTCGTGACCGTGATTGACTATGGGTTCAACCAGGCCGTCAAGTACGTCTTCGGCTGAGCCGAGAGCGAAGGGCGCCGTTCCCGGCGCCCGTTTCGCGCGTTCCACCCCTCTGTATCCAGGAAGAAGCAGCCACCGTGTCTGACCCGAACCTGAACGACGCCATCGAGTCGGCGGAGTCCGTGGAGGACCAGCTCGACATCGTCGAGGCGGCGGACGCCGAGGACCCGGACCAGGCCGAGGCTGCCGACGCCGCCGCGGGCGCACCCGCCGAGGAGGCGGCCCTGCACGTCGAGACCGAGCCCGGTGACGAAGCCGACGCCGAGGTCGACGAGGCCGTCGCCGAGGACGAGACCGAAGAGGCCGGCGAAGCCGCTGAGGCCGCCGAGTCCGTCGAGGACGAGGAGGAGGCCGAGCCGGTCGACCCGATCGTCGCCCTGCGCGAAGAGCTCCGCACCCTCCCCGGCGAGTGGTACGTCATCCACACGTACGCCGGTTACGAGAACCGCGTGAAGACCAACCTCGAGCAGCGTGCCGTCTCGCTGAACGTCGAGGACTTCATCTTCCAGGCCGAGGTGCCGCAGGAAGAGGTCGCGCAGATCAAGAACGGCGAGCGCAAGACGATCCGTCAGAACAAGCTCCCCGGCTACGTCCTGGTGCGCATGGACCTGACGAACGAGTCCTGGGGCGTCGTCCGCAACACCCCCGGCGTCACCGGCTTCGTGGGCAACGCCTACGACCCGTACCCGCTGACCCTGGACGAGATCGTCAAGATGCTCGCCCCGGAGGCCGAGGAGAAGGCCGCCCGCGAGGCCGCCGAGGCCGAGGGCAAGCCCGCTCCGCAGCGCAAGGTCGAGGTCCAGGTCCTGGACTTCGAGGTGGGCGACTCGGTCACCGTCACCGACGGCCCGTTCGCGACGCTGCAGGCGACGATCAACGAGATCAACGCCGACTCGAAGAAGGTCAAGGGCCTCGTCGAGATCTTCGGCCGCGAGACCCCGGTCGAGCTCAGCTTCGACCAGATCCAGAAGAACTAGCCTTCGCGGTTTCCTCTGGAACACACGCTTCCGACCAGGTCAGACGGGCTGTCAAAGCCGGTCTGACCTGCTCGGTTTTTAGCTGCACGACGATACCCGTTATCGTTGTGCGGTATGCCTCCATCCGGATGACCGGACGGCGGCTGAAAACTCTCACTAGGACCCGGAGAGAGCAATGCCTCCCAAGAAGAAGAAGGTCACGGGGCTCATCAAGCTCCAGATCCAGGCCGGCGCCGCCAACCCGGCTCCGCCGGTCGGCCCCGCGCTGGGCCAGCACGGCGTCAACATCATGGAGTTCTGCAAGGCCTACAACGCCGCGACCGAGTCGCAGCGTGGCTGGGTCATCCCGGTGGAGATCACGGTCTACGAAGACCGCTCCTTCACCTTCGTGACCAAGACTCCGCCGGCCGCCAAGATGATCCTCAAGGCCGCGGGTGTCGAGAAGGGCTCCGGCGAGCCGCACAAGACCAAGGTCGCCAAGATCACCGAGGCGCAGGTCCGCGAGATCGCCACCACCAAGATGGAAGACCTCAACGCCAACGACCTGGACGCCGCGTCGAAGATCATCGCCGGCACCGCCCGCTCCATGGGCATCACGGTCGAGGGCTGAGAACCTCCCCCGTCTGACCTTTCTCAGTGGTAGGGCCAAGCGCTGGTCCGCACCACGACTCCATACCTGAACCAACAGGAGCAGAAGTGAAGCGCAGCAAGACTCTCCGCGCTGCGGACGCCAAGATCGACCGGGAGAAGCTGTACGCCCCGCTCGAGGCCGTCCGTCTCGCCAAGGAGACCTCCGCGACCAAGTTCGACGGTACCGTCGAGGTCGCCTTCCGCCTGGGTGTCGACCCGCGCAAGGCCGACCAGATGGTCCGTGGCACCGTGAACCTCCCGCACGGCACCGGCAAGACCGCCCGGGTCCTGGTCTTCGCGACCGGTGACCGTGCTGCGGCCGCGGAAGCCGCTGGGGCCGACATCGTCGGCGCCGACGAGCTGATCGACGAGGTCGCGAAGGGCCGCCTGGACTTCGACGCCGTCGTCGCCACCCCGGACCTCATGGGCAAGGTCGGCCGCCTCGGCCGCGTGCTCGGTCCGCGTGGTCTGATGCCGAACCCGAAGACCGGCACCGTCACCCCCGACGTCGTGAAGGCTGTCAACGACATCAAGGGCGGCAAGATCGAGTTCCGCGTCGACAAGCACTCGAACCTGCACTTCATCATCGGCAAGGTGTCCTTCGACGACACCAAGCTGGTGGAGAACTACGCCGCGGCGCTGGAGGAAGTCCTCCGTCTGAAGCCGTCGGCCGCCAAGGGTCGTTACATCCGGAAGGCCGCCCTCACCACCACGATGGGCCCCGGCATTCCGCTGGACAGCAACCGCACCCGCAACCTCCTCGTCGAGGAGGACCCGGCCGCCGTCTGAAACTGACGGCAGCCGCGTCGCGTACGCGTTCTGTGGACGGGCCCCGCAACCTTTCGAGGTGCGGGGCCCGTCCTCGTATTAGCGCATGTCCGTCAGAGCTGTCAGAGGACTGCGCTAGCGTGCAGGCTTCAGACGAGTACAAGGGGTGGGACGGCATGAACAGCACGACCATGCGACGTGCGGGTCTCTCGATCGCGGTGGCCGCCGCGCTGACCGGGGTCGCGGCCTGCGGCTCCTCCGGCGGCTCCGGGGGCGGTGAAGGCGAAGGCAAGGGCAAGGGGAAGGGCTCGGTGGCCCTCAGCCCGATAGCCGCCCTGCGCACCATCGAGAACAAGACCGACGACGCCGACTCGGCCAAGGTCGAGGGCAAGACGGTGATGGGCACCCAGATGTCGATGGACATGGACGGGGAGATGGCCTGGAAGGACGGCATCACCGGGAACGTCACCGCGACGCTCACGGGTGGCACCCAGGCCGAGCAGATGAAGCAGATGGGGCAGTCGGAGATCGACTACCGCTATCTCAAGAGCGGCTTCTACGCCAACATGGGCGACGAGTTCGCGGCCAAGGCGGGCGGCGGCAAGCACTGGATCGAGTACGACTACGCCACGCTGGCCGAGATGGGCGGCGCCGCGGGCGATGCCTTCAAGGACCAGATGCAGAACACCACCCCGAACCAGTCGGTCAAGATGCTGCTCGCCTCGGGCGACGTGAAGCGCGTGGGCGAGGAGACGGTGCGCGGGACCAGGACGACGCACTACTCCGGAGAGGTCGACGTCGCCGACTTCACCGGCAAGAACGCGGACCTTGACGCGGGTCAACTGGCCGAGCTGAAGAAGCAGTTCAGCCAGGCCGGCATGAGCACCGAGACGATCGACATCTGGGTCAACGACGACGATCTGCTGGTCAAGAAGACCGAGAAGGCCGACATGAAGACCGGCGCCTTCTCCCAGACGGTCTACTACAGCGACTACGGCACCCCGGTCACCGTCGAGAAGCCCCCGGCCTCGGACACGGTGAGCTTCAAGGACCTCATGAACCAGCAGCCGCAGGCCTGACCTCGAAGGTCAGGTAGTCTCGCCACGAAATATGTCGTTCATGTGTTCCTAGGGGTGGGGTCATGACTGTTGTTTCCGTACGTGGGGACAAGGGACGTAAGAGAGTGGCGGGCGCCGTGCTCGCCACCGCGCTGCTCTGCACCGGCGCGGTGGCCTGCCAGGGCTCCGACAGCAGCAAGAAGACCAAGGGGGCGGGCTCGGGGGAGACCCAGTCCCGGTCGCAGGTGACCGAGGTCATCACTGCCGCGTACAAGAAGACGTCGGCTGCCAAGTCGGCCAAGGTCGAGATGACCATGTCGGCGCCGGCCTCGATGGGCGGCGAATCCGGCGAGATGAAGATGTCCGGCGTCATGGGCTGGGACCCGACCGTCATGGATGTGACGATGACGGGCTCCGCGCTCACGGCGGGCGACCCGGACGCTCCGGAGAAGGTCCGGATGCTCTGGCGCGACAACGTGATGTACATGGACATGGGCGAGGCCGCGGCCAAGGGCATGGGCATGGACGGCAAGCGCTGGATGAAGATGGACCTCAACGCCATCGCAGAGCAGGCCGGTGACAAGAAGCTCGCGAAGCAGATGACCGGCGGCCTGGACAGCATGAACCAGGACCCGGCGCAGCAGCTCGCGCTGCTCCTGGACTCGCCGAACCTGAAGCACGTCGGCTCCGCGAAGGTCGACGGCGTACAGACGCAGCGCTACAAGGGCCGGCTCACCGTCAAGGAAATGATGGAGAGCAACAAGGGGCTCGACGACGTGCTCAGCAAGAGCGAGCGCGATGAGCTCTTCAAGGGCATCGAGAAGTCCGGGATCAAGGGGTACGACACCGAGGTCTGGGTCAATGAGGACGACTACCCCGTCCGCATGGACATCGACGTCAAGAGCCCCGAGGGCACGATGAAGACCTCGCAGAAGTTCTCCGACTACGGCTCCGCCGCCAAGGTGACCGCGCCGCCGGCCGGGGAGACCTTCGATCTGATGGAGATGTTCAAGGAGCTCGGCGACCTCGGCAAGGACGGTGCCGGCTCCGGAGCCGACAGCGGCTTCTGAGCGAGCTTCTGACCGATTTGCTTGACGCGAACCCGTTCGCGTACTCTTCCACAGAAGCCAAAGACCGCTGGTCGTTGCCGTGCGCTCGCAAGAGAGTGCGGTGGCCGAAGGATCCGCTGAAACTGCGGACGACCCGCGCAGGTGACTGTGGAAGTGCTCCCGGACGGGATTCCGTCAGGTCGAGCTCACGCCCCGTGCACCTGTGCCGGGGCGTTTTGTTTTGTCAGCCCCTTCTGAGCGGTCCTCATCACCCGGAAGGAGGCCGACGCTCTATGCCGACGCCCGACAAGGCTGCCGCGGTAGCCGAGCTCACGGACAAGTTCCGCAGCTCGAACGCCGCCGTGCTGACCGAGTACCGGGGTCTCACCGTGGCCCAGCTCAAGCAGCTGCGCCGTTCGCTCGGTGAGAACTCCGAGTACGCCGTGGTGAAGAACACGCTGACCAAGATCGCGGCCAACGCTGCCGGGATCACCACGCTCGACGACCAGTTCAACGGTCCGACGGCGGTTGCCTTCGTCACCGGTGACCCGGTGGAGTCGGCGAAGGGTCTTCGTGACTTCGCCAAGGAGAACCCCAACCTCATCATCAAGGGCGGTGTCCTTGACGGTAAGGCGCTGACCGCCGATGAGATCAAGAAGCTCGCGGACCTCGAGTCCCGCGAGGTTCTGCTCGCCAAGCTGGCGGGCGCCATGAAGGCCAAGCAGTCCCAGGCTGCCGCGGTCTTCCAGGCGCTTCCCTCGAAGTTCGTCCGCACCGCGGAGGCGCTTCGTGCCAAGCAGGCCGAGCAGGGCGGTGCCGAGTAATTCGGCTCGCGCATTGATCGACGCCCGCTAGGGCGCCGGTCGCAGCGGGCCCAACGTACGCCCGCCTTCATATACACCCGGCACCAGCCGAATTAGTGGAAGGATCGCCCATCATGGCGAAGCTCAGCACCGAAGACCTGCTTGCCCAGTTCGAGGAGCTCACCCTCCTTGAGCTCTCCGAGTTCGTGAAGGCGTTCGAGGAGAAGTTCGACGTCACCGCCGCCGCTCCGGCCGCCGTTGCCATCCAGGGTGGCGCTGCCGCTCCGGCCGAGGCCGAGGCCGAGCAGGACGAGTTCGACGTCATCCTCACGGGCGCCGGCGAGAAGAAGATCCAGGTCATCAAGGTCGTGCGCGAGCTGACCTCCCTGGGTCTGAAGGAGGCCAAGGACCTCGTCGACGGCACCCCGAAGCCGGTCCTCGAGAAGGTCGCCAAGGACGCCGCGGAGAAGGCCGCCGAGGCCCTCAAGGGCGCCGGCGCCTCCGTCGAGGTCAAGTGACCTCGCGAGTCGTCTGACTCCTTTTGAGCGTCGCTCAGGCGACGCTTGCCAAGGGCGATCACCCATCTGGGTGGTCGCCCTTCGGCGTTCCCCGGCGCACCCCGACGGCTACCTTGCGCTGCCCGTCGCGACGAGTATGGTGATCTTCGTTGTGCCTCGGGACAGCCGTGACGGTGACGCCCTGAGAGCCAAGTCTGGGCAGGGGGGCCTTGACGAACCGCACGCAGCGCGCAATTCTCAGGACGCGTCGTCACAACGATCCGCATCCGAGGCATGGATCGGCGACGAAGAGGGCAGTATCGATGTGCGTTGAGGACGTGGCTTGCCGCAGGTGTTGAGAAAAACGAGGGTCTCCCAAAACCCGCACTGGACATCAGTGGGCCGAGTGGCTACACTGACCCTTTGCGCTGCCTGTTAGCTGCCTCCTGCCCGTCACCAGGGGCATGCCCATGCTTGAGCACTGTGGATCAGATCTTCCCTGACCTGGCCAAATAGCCAATCAGGAGGGTCTGTCTCTGTGCCCAGCCTGGGACCGGTACGCGCGTAGTGAGTCCGAGCCCTCGGAAGGACCCCCTCTTGGCCGCCTCGCGCACTGCCTCGACCGCGAATACGAACAACGGCGCCAGCACCGCCCCGCTGCGCATCTCCTTTGCAAAGATCAAGGAGCCCCTCGAGGTTCCGAACCTTCTTGCGCTGCAGACCGAGAGCTTTGACTGGCTGCTCGGCAATGAAGCGTGGAAGGCTCGTGTCGAGGCGGCTCTGGACAGCGGACAGGACGTCCCCACCAAGTCCGGTCTGGAAGAGATCTTCGAGGAGATCTCTCCGATCGAGGACTTCTCTGGGTCGATGTCGCTGACGTTCCGCGACCACCGTTTTGAGCCTCCGAAGAACTCCATCGACGAGTGCAAGGAGCGCGACTTCACGTTCGCCGCCCCGCTCTTCGTCACGGCTGAGTTCACCAACAACGAGACCGGCGAGATCAAGTCCCAGACGGTCTTCATGGGCGATTTCCCGCTCATGACGAACAAGGGCACCTTCGTCATCAACGGCACCGAGCGTGTCGTCGTGTCGCAGCTGGTCCGTTCGCCGGGTGTCTACTTCGATTCCTCGATCGACAAGACGTCCGACAAGGACATCTTCTCCGCCAAGATCATCCCGTCCCGGGGTGCCTGGCTGGAGATGGAGATCGACAAGCGCGACATGGTCGGTGTGCGCATCGACCGCAAGCGCAAGCAGTCGGTCACCGTTCTGCTCAAGGCTCTCGGTTGGACGACCGAGCAGATCCTCGAGGAGTTCGGCGAGTACGAGTCCATGCGCGCCACCCTGGAGAAGGACCACACCCAGGGCCAGGACGACGCGCTGCTCGACATCTACCGCAAGCTGCGTCCGGGCGAGCCGCCGACCCGTGAGGCCGCCCAGACGCTTCTTGAGAACCTCTACTTCAACCCGAAGCGCTACGACCTCGCGAAGGTCGGCCGCTACAAGGTGAACAAGAAGCTGGGTGCGGACGCTCCGCTCGACGCGGGCATCCTCACGGTCGAGGACATCATCGCCTCGATCAAGTACCTGGTGAAGCTGCACGCGGGTGAGACCGAGACCGTTGGCGACAGCGGCATGTCGATCGTCGTCGAGACCGACGACATCGACCACTTCGGCAACCGTCGTCTGCGCAACGTCGGCGAGCTCATCCAGAACCAGGTCCGTACGGGTCTGGCTCGTATGGAGCGCGTCGTCCGTGAGCGCATGACGACTCAGGACGTCGAGGCGATCACGCCGCAGACCCTGATCAACATCCGGCCGGTCGTCGCCTCCATCAAGGAGTTCTTCGGCACCAGCCAGCTGTCGCAGTTCATGGACCAGAACAACCCGCTGTCGGGTCTCACCCACAAGCGCCGTCTGTCGGCGCTTGGCCCGGGTGGTCTCTCCCGTGAGCGGGCCGGCTTCGAGGTCCGTGACGTTCACCCGTCCCACTACGGCCGCATGTGCCCGATTGAGACGCCTGAAGGCCCGAACATTGGTCTGATCGGTTCGCTCGCCTCGTACGGCCGCGTCAACGCGTTCGGCTTCGTCGAGACGCCGTACCGCAAGGTCGTCGAGGGCGTCGTCACCGACGACGTCGACTACCTGACGGCCGACGAAGAGGACCGCTTCGTTATCGCCCAGGCCAACGCCGTCCTTGGCGAGGACATGCGCTTCACCGAGTCGCGCGTCCTCGTCCGCCGTCGTGGCGGCGAGATCGACTACATCCCCGGCGACGACGTCGACTACATGGACGTCTCGCCGCGCCAGATGGTGTCGGTCGCGACCGCGATGATCCCGTTCCTCGAGCACGACGACGCCAACCGTGCCCTCATGGGCGCGAACATGATGCGTCAGGCCGTGCCGCTGATCACCGCCGAGGCTCCCCTCGTCGGCACCGGCATGGAGTACCGCTGTGCGGTCGACGCCGGTGACGTGATCAAGGCCGAGAAGGCGGGTGTGGTCCAGGAGGTCTCCGCGGACTACGTCACGGTCACCAACGACGACGGCACGTACACCACGTACCGCATCGCCAAGTTCTCCCGGTCGAACCAGGGCACCTCCGTCAACCAGAAGGTTGTCGTCGACGAGGGCGCCCGCGTGATCGAGGGCCAGGTTCTGGCCGACGGTCCCGCGACCGAGGAAGGCGAGATGGCGCTGGGCAAGAACCTGCTCGTCGCCTTCATGCCTTGGGAGGGTCACAACTACGAGGACGCGATCATCCTGTCGCAGCGCCTCGTGCAGGACGACGTCCTCTCCTCGATCCACATCGAGGAGCACGAGGTCGACGCCCGTGACACCAAGCTCGGCCCGGAGGAGATCACCCGGGACATCCCGAACGTCTCCGAGGAGGTCCTCGCCGACCTCGACGAGCGCGGCATCATCCGTATCGGTGCCGAGGTCGTCGCCGGCGACATCCTCGTCGGCAAGGTCACGCCCAAGGGTGAGACCGAGCTGACGCCGGAGGAGCGCCTGCTCCGCGCGATCTTCGGTGAGAAGGCGCGCGAGGTGCGCGACACCTCGCTGAAGGTGCCGCACGGTGAGATCGGCAAGGTCATCGGCGTACGCGTCTTCGACCGTGAAGAGGGCGACGAGCTGCCGCCGGGCGTGAACCAGCTGGTTCGTGTCTACGTGGCGCAGAAGCGCAAGATCACGGACGGTGACAAGCTCGCCGGTCGTCACGGAAACAAGGGCGTCATCTCCAAGATCCTCCCGATCGAGGACATGCCCTTCCTTGAGGACGGCACGCCCGTCGACATCATCCTCAACCCGCTGGGTGTCCCGTCCCGAATGAACCCGGGTCAGGTCCTGGAGATCCACCTCGGCTGGCTCGCCAGCCAGGGCTGGGACGTCTCCGGTCTCAGCGAGGACTGGGCGCAGAGCCTGCAGCGCATCGGCGCCGACCAGGTCGACCCGCGGACGAACGTCGCGACTCCGGTCTTCGACGGCGCCCGCGAGGACGAGCTGTCCGGCCTCCTCGAGCACACCATCCCGAACCGCGACGGCGACCGCATGGTCCTCCCGTCCGGCAAGGCGCGGCTGTTCGACGGGCGCTCCGGCGAGCCGTTCCCGGACCCGATCTCGATCGGGTACATGTACATCCTCAAGCTGCACCACCTGGTCGACGACAAGCTGCACGCCCGCTCGACCGGTCCGTACTCCATGATCACCCAGCAGCCGCTGGGTGGTAAGGCTCAGTTCGGTGGGCAGCGCTTCGGTGAGATGGAGGTGTGGGCGCTTGAGGCTTATGGCGCCGCGTACGCACTCCAGGAGCTGCTGACGATCAAGTCCGACGACGTGACCGGCCGCGTGAAGGTCTACGAGGCCATCGTCAAGGGCGAGAACATCCCCGAGCCCGGCATTCCTGAGTCCTTCAAGGTGCTCATCAAGGAAATGCAGTCCCTGTGCCTCAATGTGGAGGTGCTGTCCTCGGACGGCATGTCCATCGAGATGCGTGACACCGACGAGGACGTCTTCCGCGCTGCGGAAGAGCTCGGCATCGACCTGTCCCGGCGCGAGCCGAGCAGCGTCGAAGAGGTCTGACGGGTCTGGCCGGGACCTCCTCGTGAGGTCCCGGCCCCGCCCCGGACCCGTACAGACCATGATTGAGACACGACCCCGAAAGAGGGATTGACGACAAGTGCTCGACGTCAACTTCTTCGACGAGCTGCGGATCGGCCTTGCCACCGCGGACGACATCCGACAGTGGTCGCACGGCGAGGTCAAGAAGCCGGAGACCATCAACTACCGCACGCTCAAGCCCGAGAAGGACGGACTCTTCTGCGAGAAGATCTTCGGTCCGACCCGGGACTGGGAGTGCTACTGCGGTAAGTACAAGCGTGTCCGCTTCAAGGGCATCATCTGCGAGCGCTGCGGCGTCGAGGTCACTCGCGCCAAGGTGCGTCGTGAGCGGATGGGCCACATTGAGCTGGCCGCCCCTGTCACGCACATCTGGTACTTCAAGGGCGTTCCGTCGCGTCTCGGCTACCTGCTTGATCTCGCCCCGAAGGACCTCGAGAAGGTCATCTACTTCGCGGCGTACATGATCACGTTCGTGGACGAGGAGCGCCGTACGCGTGACCTGCCCTCCCTGGAGGCGCACGTCTCCGTGGAGCGTCAGCAGGTCGAGAACCGTCGCGACTCCGACCTCGAAGCCCGCGCCAAGAAGCTCGAGACCGACCTGGCCGAGCTCGAGGCCGAGGGCGCCAAGGCCGACGTACGCCGCAAGGTGCGCGAAGGTGCCGAGCGTGAGATGAAGCAGCTGCGTGACCGTGCGCAGCGCGAGATCGACCGTCTCGACGAGGTGTGGAACCGCTTCAAGAACCTCAAGGTCCAGGACCTGGAGGGTGACGAGCTGCTCTACCGCGAGCTGCGTGACCGCTTCGGCACGTACTTCGACGGTTCGATGGGTGCCGCTGCTCTGCAGAAGCGCCTTGAGTCGTTCGACCTGGATGAGGAAGCCGAGCGGCTTCGCGAGATCATCCGTACCGGCAAGGGCCAGAAGAAGACCCGTGCGCTCAAGCGCCTCAAGGTCGTCTCCGCGTTCCTGCAGACCAGCAACAGCCCCAAGGGCATGGTGCTCGACTGCGTGCCGGTCATCCCGCCGGACCTGCGTCCGATGGTGCAGCTGGACGGTGGCCGCTTCGCGACCTCCGACCTGAACGACCTGTACCGCCGCGTCATCAACCGCAACAACCGCCTGAAGCGGCTTCTCGACCTCGGTGCTCCCGAGATCATCGTGAACAACGAGAAGCGCATGCTTCAGGAGGCCGTGGACGCCCTCTTCGACAACGGTCGTCGTGGTCGCCCGGTCACCGGTCCCGGTAACCGCCCGCTGAAGTCCCTGAGCGACATGCTCAAGGGCAAGCAGGGTCGATTCCGTCAGAACCTTCTCGGTAAGCGTGTGGACTACTCCGCGCGTTCCGTGATCGTCGTCGGTCCGCAGCTGAAGCTGCACCAGTGTGGTCTCCCGAAGGCCATGGCACTGGAGCTCTTCAAGCCGTTCGTGATGAAGCGCCTGGTCGACCTGAACCACGCGCAGAACATCAAGAGCGCCAAGCGGATGGTCGAGCGCGGCCGCACGGTCGTGTACGACGTCCTGGAAGAGGTCATCGCCGAGCACCCGGTTCTCCTGAACCGTGCGCCCACGCTGCACCGCCTCGGCATCCAGGCCTTCGAGCCGCAGCTGGTCGAGGGCAAGGCCATTCAGATTCACCCGCTCGTCTGCACCGCGTTCAACGCGGACTTCGACGGTGACCAGATGGCCGTGCACCTGCCGCTCTCCGCGGAGGCGCAGGCCGAGGCCCGCATCCTGATGCTGTCCTCGAACAACATCCTGAAGCCGGCCGACGGCCGCCCGGTGACGATGCCGACGCAGGACATGGTCCTGGGTCTCTTCTTCCTCACCACGGACGAGGAAGAGCGCAAGGTCATCGGCGAGGGCCGGTCCTTCGGCTCCACGGCCGAGGCGATCATGGCGTTCGACGCCAAGGAGCTCTCGCTCCAGGCGAAGGTCGACATCCGCTTCCCGGTGGGCACCATCCCGCCGCGCGGCTGGACCCCGCCGGCCGTCGAGGAGGGGGAGCAGGAGTACCAGCAGGGCGACAGCTTCCGTCTCCGTACGACGCTGGGCCGTGCGCTCTTCAATGAGCTGCTGCCCGAGGACTACCCGTTCGTCGACTACTCGGTGGGCAAGAAGCAGCTCTCCGAGATCGTCAACGACCTGGCCGAGCGCTACCCCAAGGTCATCGTGGCGGCGACGCTCGACAACCTGAAGGCGGCGGGCTTCTACTGGGCGACCCGTTCCGGTGTCACCGTGGCCATCTCCGACGTCGTGGTCCCCGAGGCCAAGAAGGCGATCGTCGCTGGCTACGAGGCGCAGGACGAGAAGGTCCAGAAGCAGTACGAGCGCGGTCTGATCACCAAGGACGAGCGCACGCAGGAGCTCATCGCGATCTGGACCAAGGCGACCAACGAGGTTGCCGAGGCGATGAACGCGAACTTCCCCAAGACGAACCCCATCTTCATGATGGTTGACTCGGGTGCCCGAGGAAACATGATGCAGATGCGTCAGATCGCCGGTATGCGTGGTCTGGTGTCGAACGCCAAGAACGAGACGATCCCGCGCCCGATTAAGGCCTCCTTCCGTGAGGGCCTGTCGGTGCTTGAGTACTTCATCTCGACTCACGGTGCTCGTAAGGGTCTTGCGGACACGGCTCTCCGTACCGCCGACTCCGGTTACCTCACCCGTCGTCTGGTCGACGTCTCGCAGGACGTCATCATTCGCGAGGAGGACTGTGGCACCGAGCGCGGTCTGAAGCTGAAGATCGCGGTCAAGGGCGAGGACGGTGTGCTCCGCAAGACGGAGAACGTCGAGACCTCGGTGTACGCCCGCATGCTGGCCGAGGACGTCGTCATCGACGGCAAGGTCATCGCGCCGGCGAACGTCGACCTCGGTGACGTGCTCATCGACGCCCTGGTCGCCAACGGCGTGGAGGAGGTCAAGACCCGCTCGGTCCTGACCTGTGAGTCCGCGGTCGGCACCTGTGCCTTCTGCTACGGCCGTTCGCTCGCCACCGGCAAGCTGGTCGACATCGGTGAGGCGGTCGGCATCATCGCCGCCCAGTCCATCGGTGAGCCCGGTACCCAGCTGACGATGCGTACCTTCCACACCGGTGGTGTGGCCGGTGACGACATCACCCAGGGTCTGCCCCGTGTCGTCGAGCTCTTCGAGGCTCGTACGCCGAAGGGTGTCGCCCCGATCTCCGAGGCCGCGGGCCGTGTCCGCATCGAGGAGACCGAGAAGACGAAGAAGCTCGTCGTGACCCCGGACGACGGCAGCGACGAGACGGCGTTCCCGATCTCGAAGCGTGCCAAGGTCCTGGTGCGCGAGGGTGACCACGTCGAGGTGGGCCAGAAGCTCACCTTCGGTGCCACCAACCCGCACGACGTGCTGCGGATCCTCGGTCAGCGCGCGGTCCAGGTCCACCTGGTCGGCGAGGTCCAGAAGGTCTACAACTCGCAGGGTGTGTCGATCCACGACAAGCACATCGAGATCATCATCCGGCAGATGCTGCGCCGCGTGACGATCATCGAGTCCGGCGACGCGGAGCTGCTGCCGGGCGAGCTCGTCGAGCGCTCGAAGTTCGAGACCGAGAACCGTCGGGTCGTGACGGAGGGTGGCCACCCGGCCTCCGGCCGTCCGCAGCTGATGGGTATCACCAAGGCCTCGCTGGCGACGGAGTCGTGGCTGTCCGCGGCTTCCTTCCAGGAGACGACCAGGGTCCTGACGGACGCGGCGATCAACGCCAAGTCCGACTCCCTGATCGGCCTCAAGGAGAACGTCATCATCGGTAAGCTCATCCCGGCCGGTACGGGCCTGTCCCGCTACCGCAACATCCGGGTGGAGCCGACCGAAGAGGCCAAGGCAGCGATGTACTCGGCCGTCGGCTACGACGACATCGACTACTCGCCGTTCGGCACGGGCTCCGGCCAGGCTGTTCCGCTGGAGGACTACGACTACGGGCCTTACAACCAGTAGGAGTGGCTCCTCTTGAGCGAGTGAGTCGCTTGAGTTGAGTTGAAGGGCGGTCACCCCGGTTCGTACGGGGTGGCCGCCCTTCGGCGTTTCCCGACCGGGCCGGTCACAGGTACGGGCGTAGACGGTGGATGCGGGTCGGGTAGTCGGGATGCGTGGAGAGCAGTTGGTCCAGCAGCCTGGGGGCGGCGAGCTTGTGCCCGGCGGCGGCCATGGCCTGCCGTTTGGCTTCGGTCTCGGTCGCGTGCATGGCCTGCAGCACCTGGGCCAGCATGGGGGCGAATCCGAGCGCGGCGGCGTGCTGATCCGCGCGAAGCTCGGCCCGCCGACCGACGGCGGCGATCAGATAGGGAGTGACGAGCAGCAGCAGCGGCAGCCCGTACAGGCGGGTGATTGTGGTGTAGCTGATGATGCAGATCACGAGCACCAGCGCTGCTGTCGCCACCCAGGAGAAGTAGCTGGTGAACGCCAGGGCGTAGGCGACGATCAGTCGGATCGCGTACCAGGCCGCACGCCCCGGCAGCGCGTACCAGTAGCCGAGCAGCGAAACCCAGACGTGGCCGCCAGTGTGATGGCCCAGCTCGTGGGCGAGTACGGCTGCGAGCTGCGAGCTCGGCAGCCGGTCGAGTGCGAACCGGGTGACCCCGACGATGTGACCGCCTGCGGCATAGGCGTTGAGGTCGTCGCTGTCCTCGACCCAGAGTTCGTAGGCCTGGCCGTCGACGCCCGCGCGTGCGGTCACCTCGCGCCAGACCGGAGCGAGACGCGCGTACTCCTCGGGCATCGGACGCTGCAGTCGCAGCAGATACCGGGCGAAGAAGTCTTCCGTGGGGCGGTGGAAGACCATGGCCCCGGACAGCAGCCAGACCAGCGGCAGTATCCAGAACGGAATGCCCAGCCAGGCATCCAGACCGCCGGATATCAGGAGCAGGACCAACAGGCTCATGAGCGTGCCGGGCAGATGCAGGACGAGCTGGCCGAAGGCCGTGGCGTCGAGCCCGCGCTGATGGGCGGTGAAGTGGAGACGGCCGCCGCGGTGCCGGTAGTCCAGGTCGTCAGGGGCAGGCGTGTCGTCGTCAGGGGGTTCGGGCTGTTGTGGTGAGGGTGGTCGAGCCATGGTCAGCCTCCGGGAGAGGGGCAGTCAGCCGATGAGGAGGGATGTGGGGAGCAGCACCGCGGCGATGGTGAAGGCGATCAGGCCCGTGCGTACCCACTGGTGCTTGCGCTGGGCGATACGGCTGGTCGTGGACAGGGCCGCGATCGCGTCGGCCGTCGGATCGAGCTCGGTGTCGGCCAGTGCTTCTGCCAAATGGCCGCTGCGTGCAGCCCGTTGGATGTCGCCGAAGTACGACAAGGGGGCACCAGGTGTCCATTTGCTCGTGGCGTAACGCGGCAGAACGGCCATGAGGAGCGCGAGCAGCGTCAGGGCGAGTGCGAGAAGCCCCGCCCACCACGTCGAACTGGCGGGCATCGAGAGGGAGGCGGGCGTCCACTCGCGTCGGGCGAGCAGACCGCTGAAGACGCCCGCCATCACGCCGAGTGCTGCCACAAGCACCGCGGCCTTGGCATCCGCGCGGGCGATCTCGGTGCGCAGATCGTTGAGAAGACGTTCGGCCGTCCTGGCTCCGGGCGCGGCGTCGGGCGGCAGGGGCGCGTGAGGGCGGGCGCCGGTCACGGGGCGAGGTTCCCTTGCTCGTCGCCGTCACGCTGCGGTGGCGACGCACTCGGTGAGCTGCCGTAGCCCGGGGGCGGTTGCCAGCCGGGGAAGGTGCCGGTCTGCTCTGTGGGTGTGGGTGTGGGTGTGGTTGCCTGGTCTGACGCTGCTTCCGTGCCCGACTCCTCGTTCGAGTGCGCCGGCTGCGATGGGGACTGGTTCCGGGAGATTCCCGGTATGTGCTGGCCGAAGATCTTGGATATGACGTCCAGGGCCCGTCGCTTGGGCTCTTCCAGCTCGTAGTCCTCCGCGCTGTCGCCGCTGAGGAGTTCCCTCGCCAGCTCCAGCTCGGCGAGGATCAGGCGGAGTTGGTCCTCGCGCATGCTGTCGACGACGAGCCGTGAATCCTGCGGGTTCTTGGCGAGATGCATGGCCCAGGCCACCACGCCCCCCTGCTCCAGATACTCCTGGTAGAACGCGATCTTCTCGGCCTCGAGCTGCCGGAGATCCGCCTCGTGGCGGGCCCGCAGTTGGTCCTGCTCCTGCTGCCACACCTGCCGCTGGAGCGCGAGCTCGTGGTCGAGCCGTCCGTATTCCGTGGCCCGCCCCGCCTGGAGCGCGTCCTGCCGACGGGTCCGCCGGTCGAGCTCGATGTCGTACGCCACGCCCTGCTGTTCGGTGCGTATCTGCTCGGCGGCGTTGTGGTCGATGGCCTTGAGCCGCCGCTGGTGGTCGATGTTCTGCTGGTCGCGGCGCAGCCGCAGAGTCCAGAGCACCTGCAGGCCCGCGGCCGTGCCGAGCGGCGCCTGGCCGGAGAGCGCGTGCAGCAGCTGTCGCTCGGCGCGCGCACTGTCGTGGATGGCGAACCGGCGCGTGAGGGACCGAGCGGCCTGCTGCAGTTCGCCGAGAAGCAGGGCCGGTACGTTCCGGTGGCCGCTCCTGACGAAGTCGGCGGGGGCTAGGACCTGCCACGACAGGTCGACCGCGGCGATGAACTCGAAGGCGTCGTTGTCGCTGGGCAGGGGGATCTCGGCCTGGTGCGGGTGGACGCCCATGTCCACCTCGTACACCGATGTGTACCGTTTCGCCGCCACCTCGCCACGGCTCGGGCGCAGGGGCGGCAGATAGGCCTCGTACCCACCCTTGGAGGTCGAGAAGACCAGGGCGTGGTCGATCCGGGTCAGCGACTTGCGGGCGAATCCGAACCGCGAGAGCTGCCGAACGGTGATGACGGGATCGATCAGGGACGTGTGCCGGTCGGCTGATTGATCCCAGTCCGGCGGCCGGCGGAAGTCGGGCATGGCGTCTCCTTCAGGGGTTCGGTCCGTGGCTCAGCGACGGTTCGGCAGCACGGTCAGCAGGCGGGTCGCGACGGGAGGCGGGGCAGCGCCGTCCTCGCCGCGCACGGTGCGCAGGAGGTGACTCAGCCGTTGGCGTTCGGAGGCCGTGGTGACCAGGGCCGGGAGGAGGCCGGCAAGCGCCCACTCCGTCGCCGGGTCGTGGTCGGCGGCGCGTACCCAGTCACCCAGCTCCTCCAGCGCGGCCCTCGTGCGTCTGCGATCGTCGAGCGCCGAACGCCAGAGCCGTGCGATCCCGCCGGCCGCGCGGCCTCCGTCGGCCGCCGATGTCGCGTACCAGTCGAGGATCAGTGGCCGTCCGTCACGCGCGTCGTCCTTCCGGCGCGCGCAGGCGCTGAGAAAGCCGCGCAGGGCGAGATCGTGTACGGCCCGGTCCTGGTCGAGTCTGTGCAGCAGTTCCGCGAGGACCTGCTCGCCGGCCGGTGAGAGCAGCAGCAGTTCCACGGACTGCGCGAGCTGTTTCACCATGACCTCGTCGATGTCTTCCTCGTCGCCGTCCTCGTCGAGGAGGGGTTCGTACTCCTTGCGGACGGCGCTCCACAGAGCGGCGAGGGTCTGTTCCGGCCGCTCCGCGCCGATCAGGCCGTACGCGCGGATGGCCACCCAGCGCATCGCGGGATCCTCGCTCTCGCACCAGGAGTCGAGGATGCTCGGAATGTTGGGCGCCTCCAGGAGGTGCGCGAGCGTCAGTGAGTTGACCGCGACGAGACGGTGGCGGAACAAGTGGGACGTCGCCCATGGCTCGATGACGAGCGCCATGGTGGAGGGCAGATCCGCGTACGCGAGGACGGCGACGGTGGACGCCGCGCGGGTGCGCACCAGGGGCCTTCCGTCACCGGCGAGCTGTTGGAGCCAGTGCACGAGCGCGGGCCTCGCCGAGGGGTGCCCGGTCCATACCTCGCGCAGCAGGACCAGCGAGACCCGGTTGTCGAGGAAAGCGGCCTTGGACTGTGTGACCGGCCCCCACTCTGTGTTCTCCTCCTCCAGATAGCCCTGGGCGCGGGCGAGTTGGAGACGCTTGCCGATGTGGGTGCCGAAGACGGGGACCTGTGGCTGCAGAGCGGAGTCCGCGGTGTCCTGCAGGAAGGCGTAGAGCAGGTCGCTCAGTTCGGCCGTGAGTGCGTAGGGGCCTCCGTCGAAGGCGGCCAGAGCGATGAGGAACGCCTTGTCCCGTAGCGGAATCAGCTCCTCGTTCTCGTCGAACCACTCCTGGACCTGGCTTTCCAGGGTGAACAGCGAGAAGGTTCCGACGGCCTCTTCGGTGACTTCTCCGTCCGCGTACCGCTTGAGGTGCTTCGCGAAGGACGCCACTTCGCGCAGCTGGTGGTCACGCTCCAGGAATGTCGAGACAGCGGGCAGCGCAAGGAGTCGGTCCGTGGTCGCCTCGCCGGTCAGCTCCAGCAGGTGCCTCTTCAGTACGTCGGCGGGGCTCGGCGGCTTCCATTCGACGGCGGCGATGTCCTCCAGGGCGGCCATCGGGCCGACCGTGATGACCAAGTACGCGTCGTCCTCGGCGAGTTGGTCGCGCGCGGCGAGGAGATGTGGTTCCCGGAGCGGCTGGTCACGGCGGGTGGTCAGGTCGCACAGCACGTACCCCTTGGCCGAGTGCTGGCCGCCGAGCTGCTGGACGAGCTGTGCGGGTGTGGTGTCGCGGACGAGGGAGCGGATCGGGGAGACACCCAGACGGCGGAGCAGCATCAGCGCGGCGGTTCGGCGCCCGGTGAAGTGCGGACCGGAAAGCACGATGACCCGCTCCGTGCGCAGCCGCGACAGGAGGCTCTCGAAGAGGGACTCGTCGGTCACGAAGTACGGGGCAAGGCGGTCCAGTGTCGACACCGGCACCTCGCCGGAGCCGTGGCTCGTGGTGGAGACCCCGGAGACCCCGAAGTGGTAGACCTCCGTCTTGCTGCCCATGATGACGTCGCCTGCGACCAGGCCGCCGCTCACGCCGTGCTGATCACCCGCGACCAGGCTGCCGCCGAAGCGCGCGTTGTCACCGACGCCCATCGCCTTGGGGCTGTGGTCGACCAAGTCCCTGCGGGCGGACCACGCGTCCTGCGGCTGGTCCTGTTCTTCCTGCTTGTCCTCTGCCTCAGCGGCCTCGGGCCCTGTCTGCTGCGGGCTGTCGGCGGCGTCTTTGTCGCTTGACTGCTGCCGTGGGCCGGCTGCCCCCTGGCGGGGGCCCGGCTCGCCCGCGCTCACTCCCGCTCACCGCGCCTGGCAGCGCCGCCGCCTCCGAGGTGCACGTCGCCGTAGACCGTGCCGTTTCCGGATACGCCGTGCTGGTCGCCGGCCACGTAGCTGCCGCCGAAGGAGGCGTTGCTGAGATCGACGGGGCTCGGAGGTGTGGCCCTGGTGCCTGCCGCGGGGGTCGACGCCGCGCCCTCCTCCGGCCTGCTCGTCACGTCGGGGCTCTGCATGTCCTTCGGCGTGGGCCCGTGCAGCCAGGCCCGCAGCGGCCCGTTCTTGCTCCGCACCGTGATGGCGTGGAACTCGTCCTTGGGAACACCCGGGTAGTCGTGCTGGACGATCCCGTGGTGCACGCTCTGCGAGACGCACAGGACGAAGTCGTCCGGGCGTTCCCGCAGAGCCAGGCGCAGCACGTCGGCGTCGAGCAGCCGGCAGGCATGGTTGAGGTCGGTCCCCACCCAGCCGTCGAGATCGTCGACGGTGACGTATCCGGTGGCGACTACGGCCCGCAACCTGATCTGCGCGGACTTTGAAGCCATCCGGTTCACGGCGTGCAGCTCCGTGGGTGCCTCGGTCAGCAGGGCCCGCAGAAGCGCTGTCACCGACGCACTGGCGTCGATCAGCTCCATCACCGAGTCGCCTCGGTCGGCACGCAGCCGCCGGGTCTCGTCGATGCCCGAGCTCTCCAGGACGCGGTCGGCGATGTTGTAGAGCATGCGCCGCAGGTACGCCTGCTCGACGTTGTCGCGGTCGCTGTACTTCTCGATGTCGAGCAGAAGGATCGTCCGGCTCACGGGGTCGGTCATGGCCACCTCTCGAGTGGGGGGTCGTGCCAGGCAGAAGCAGCTTGGCGACGACGGGACCGTGGCCGTGAGGGCAGATGACGCACTCGAACTGTGACCGTGTGCACAGAACCGCGCTGCCGACGCGGAACGCCGAGAGGTGTCAGAGGTCCGGGTGTTCGGCGCGTGCGATCCGGCGCAGGATGTCCGGTCGAACGATCAGCAACGCCCTGCGCCCGGTCACCACCACCTCGCGTGTACGCAGCTCCTTCAGGAGGCGCTGGACCATTTCCCGGGACGCGCCGACGGAACCCGCGAGCTCCTGCTTGCTCAGGGGTACGGAGAGCTCTATGCCCTCGTCGGTACGGCGCCCATGGGTGCGGGCCAGGTCGAGCAGCAGAACGGCGAACCGCTCCCGCACGTTCATCGAGGCGAACTCGAGGCGCCGCCGGTCGGCGGCGCGGGTGCGGTCGGACGTGAGCCCCAGGAGGGCGAACGAAACGGCGGGGGAGTGGGCAAGGAAGTCGGTGAAGGCCTCGCGCTCCACTGCCAGGGCATGGACCTCCTCAAGAGCCGTCACGGTCGCCGACCTCGGCCGGCCGGTCAGCGCGGCGGACTCACCGATGATGTCGCCGGGACCCCGCAGGGCGAGCAGGGCCTCGTACCCGTTGGGTGCGGCAGCGGTCACCTTGGACCAGCCCTGCACGATCAACAGGACGTGAGACGACGGCTCGCGTTCGTGCAGGAGCTCGACGCGCGGCCCGAAACGCAGTTCGTGCCCCAGGTTCAGCAGCGCGGAGCGGTCCTCTCTCTCCAGCCTCGCGAGGAAGGGCACCTGGTCGTCCAAGCCTCCGCCTGGTAATCGCGCTCCCGCCATAGGCCCTCCTTGATCGTCACTCAACGGACAGATCAAGGTACTGACTGTGCGCATGACATCAAATGAGTACGTGTGGAGTGCCAAGACGGGCTGAAACACGTGGGGGCGCTTCGGGAGCATGAGGAGGGCGCTCCACCGTCACATCGGAAGCGAAAAGCCCGGCGTGTCGCCCCCCACCGCATTTGTTTTGACCGAACTCGATGAGGTAGGTACGCTCAGACCTTGTGCCTGGGGTGTGCCTGGGCTCGTGCGCGTGTCTTCAGCCGCAGTGCGAGTCCGAGAACGGCCACCGTAATCTGCGCCTCTTTCCGCCTTGCGGCGGGAGTCTGCAGCATTCGACACACCCGACCGCGTGGGTCGGCGACGTTCCAGGTTAGCTTTACTATTCGGCACACAGAAACCGGAGAAGTAGTGCCTACGATCCAGCAGCTGGTCCGGAAGGGCCGGCAGGACAAGGTCGAGAAGAACAAGACGCCCGCACTTGAGGGTTCGCCCCAGCGCCGCGGCGTCTGCACGCGTGTGTTCACGACCACCCCGAAGAAGCCGAACTCGGCCCTCCGTAAGGTCGCGCGTGTGCGTCTGACCTCCGGGATCGAGGTCACGGCCTACATTCCGGGTGAGGGACACAACCTGCAGGAGCACTCCATCGTGCTCGTGCGTGGTGGCCGTGTGAAGGACCTGCCGGGTGTTCGTTACAAGATCATCCGCGGCTCCCTTGACACCCAGGGCGTCAAGAACCGCAAGCAGGCCCGCAGCCGCTACGGCGCCAAGAAGGAGAAGTAAGAATGCCTCGTAAGGGCCCCGCCCCGAAGCGCCCGGTCATCATCGACCCGGTCTACGGTTCTCCTCTGGTGACCTCCCTCATCAACAAGGTGCTGCTGAACGGCAAGCGCTCCACCGCCGAGCGCATCGTGTACGGCGCCATGGAGGGCCTGCGCGAGAAGACCGGCAACGACCCGGTCATCACGCTCAAGCGCGCGCTCGAGAACATCAAGCCGACCCTCGAGGTCAAGTCCCGCCGCGTCGGTGGTGCGACCTACCAGGTTCCGATCGAGGTCAAGCCCGGTCGTGCCAACACGCTGGCCCTGCGCTGGCTGGTGGGTTACTCCCGCGCCCGTCGCGAGAAGACCATGACCGAGCGTCTGCTCAACGAGCTCCTCGACGCCTCCAACGGCCTTGGTGCCGCTGTGAAGAAGCGCGAGGACACCCACAAGATGGCCGAGTCCAACAAGGCCTTCGCGCACTACCGCTGGTAGTCGCTACCCACATCGAGACCGAGAGAAGACTGAGCCGATATGGCTACCACTTCACTTGACCTGGCCAAGGTGCGCAACATCGGCATCATGGCCCACATCGACGCGGGCAAGACGACGACCACCGAGCGGATCCTGTTCTACACCGGTGTCTCGTACAAGATCGGTGAGGTTCACGACGGTGCCGCCACGATGGACTGGATGGAGCAGGAGCAGGAGCGTGGCATCACGATCACCTCTGCTGCCACCACCTGTCACTGGCCGCTGAACGATGTCGACCACACCATCAACATCATCGACACCCCGGGCCACGTCGACTTCACCGTCGAGGTAGAGCGTTCGCTCCGTGTCCTCGACGGTGCCGTGACGGTGTTCGACGGCGTCGCCGGTGTTGAGCCCCAGTCCGAGACCGTGTGGCGTCAGGCGGACCGCTACGGCGTCCCGCGTATCTGCTTCGTCAACAAGCTCGACCGTACGGGTGCCGAGTTCCACCGCTGCGTCGACATGATCGTCGACCGCCTCGGTGCGACCCCGATCGTCATGCAGCTGCCCATCGGCGCAGAGGCTGACTTCAAGGGTGTCGTCGACCTCGTCACGATGAAGGCCTTCGTCTGGTCCGCCGAGACCAAGATGGGCGAGGCGTACGACGTCGTCGACATCCCGGACACGCACACCGAGGCTGCCGAGGAGTACCGCGGCAAGCTGCTCGAGGCTGTCGCCGAGAACGACGAGCAGATGATGGAGCTGTACCTCGAGGGCCAGGAGCCCACCGAGGAGCAGCTGTACGCGGCGATCCGTCGCATCACCATCGCCTCCGGCAAGGGCGGCGACACCACCGTCACCCCCGTGTTCTGCGGCACCGCGTTCAAGAACAAGGGCGTTCAGCCCCTGCTCGACGCGGTCGTGCGTTACCTCCCGTCGCCCCTGGACGTCGAGGCCATCGAGGGCCACGACGTCAAGGACCCCGAGGTCGTCGTCAAGCGCAAGCCTTCGGACGAGGAGCCGCTTTCGGCTCTCGCGTTCAAGATCGCGTCCGACCCGCACCTCGGCAAGCTCACCTTCGTCCGGATCTACTCCGGTCGCCTGGAGGCCGGCACCGCGGTGCTGAACTCCGTCAAGGGCAAGAAGGAGCGCATCGGCAAGATCTACCGCATGCACGCGAACAAGCGTGAGGAGATCGACTCGGTGGGCGCCGGCGACATCGTCGCCGTCATGGGCCTGAAGCAGACCACCACCGGTGAGACGCTGTGTGACGACAAGAAGCCGGTCATCCTGGAGTCCATGGACTTCCCGGCGCCGGTCATTCAGGTCGCCATCGAGCCCAAGTCCAAGGGTGACCAGGAGAAGCTGGGTGTAGCCATCCAGCGTCTCTCGGAGGAGGACCCCTCCTTCCAGGTCCACTCGGACGAGGAGACCGGCCAGACCATCATCGGTGGTATGGGCGAGCTTCACCTCGAGGTGCTCGTCGACCGCATGAAGCGCGAATTCCGCGTCGAGGCGAACGTCGGCAAGCCCCAGGTCGCGTACCGCGAGACGATCCGTCGGGCCGTCGAGCGCGTGGACTACACCCACAAGAAGCAGACCGGTGGTACCGGTCAGTTCGCCAAGGTGCAGATCGCGATCGAGCCCATCGAGGGCGGCGAGGCGTCGTACGAGTTCGTGAACAAGGTCACCGGTGGCCGTATCCCGCGGGAGTACATCCCGTCGGTGGACGCCGGTGCGCAGGAGGCCATGCAGTTCGGCATCCTGGCGGGCTACGAGATGACTGGTGTTCGCATCACGCTTCTCGACGGCGCCTACCACGAGGTCGACTCCTCCGAGCTGGCCTTCAAGATCGCCGGTTCGCAGGCCTTCAAGGAGGCCGCGCGTCAGGCCAAGCCCGTGCTGCTCGAGCCGATGATGGCCGTCGAGGTCACCACGCCCGAGGACTACATGGGCGATGTCATCGGTGACATCAACTCCCGCCGTGGCCAGATCCAGGCCATGGAGGAGCGCAGCGGCGCTCGCGTCGTGAAGGGCCTCGTGCCCCTCTCGGAGATGTTCGGCTACGTCGGAGACCTCCGCAGCAAGACGTCGGGTCGCGCAAGCTACTCAATGCAGTTCGACTCCTACGCCGAGGTTCCGCGGAACGTCGCCGAGGAGATCATCGCGAAGGCCAAGGGCGAGTAACTCACCCGAGTTCACGCTTTAGGCTTGACTCCGGAGCCTCCGGGGCATTCCGGCCCTCTTCGGGCCGGGTGTCCCGGGCCCCGGGCATCCCAGCAAAGATCACCTGGCGCCGATGAAGCAAGGCGTACAGAACCACTCCACAGGAGGACCCAGTGGCGAAGGCGAAGTTCGAGCGGACTAAGCCGCACGTCAACATCGGCACCATCGGTCACATTGACCACGGTAAGACGACCCTCACGGCCGCCATTACCAAGGTGCTGCACGACGCGTACCCCGAGCTGAACGAGGCCTCGGCCTTCGACCAGATCGACAAGGCTCCCGAGGAGCGCCAGCGCGGTATCACGATCTCGATCGCGCACGTCGAGTACCAGACGGAGACCCGTCACTACGCCCACGTCGACTGCCCCGGTCACGCGGACTACATCAAGAACATGATCACGGGTGCCGCGCAGATGGACGGCGCCATCCTCGTGGTCGCCGCCACCGACGGCCCGATGCCGCAGACCAAGGAGCACGTGCTCCTGGCCCGCCAGGTCGGCGTTCCGTACATCGTCGTCGCCCTGAACAAGGCCGACATGGTGGACGACGAGGAGATCCTGGAGCTCGTCGAGCTCGAGGTCCGTGAGCTCCTCTCCGAGTACGAGTTCCCGGGCGACGACCTGCCGGTCGTCAAGGTCTCGGCGCTCAAGGCGCTCGAGGGCGACAAGGAGTGGGGTGAGTCCGTCCTCAACCTGATGAAGGCTGTCGACGAGTCCATCCCGGAGCCCGAGCGTGACGTCGACAAGCCGTTCCTGATGCCGATCGAGGACGTCTTCACGATCACCGGTCGTGGCACCGTCGTCACCGGTCGTATCGAGCGTGGTGTCCTCAAGGTCAACGAGACCGTCGACATCATCGGCATCAAGACCGAGAAGACCACCACCACGGTCACCGGCATCGAGATGTTCCGCAAGCTGCTCGACGAGGGCCAGGCCGGTGAGAACGTCGGTCTGCTCCTCCGTGGCATCAAGCGCGAGGACGTCGAGCGCGGCCAGGTCATCATCAAGCCCGGTTCGGTCACGCCGCACACCGAGTTCGAGGCCCAGGCCTACATCCTGTCGAAGGACGAGGGTGGCCGTCACACCCCCTTCTTCAACAACTACCGCCCGCAGTTCTACTTCCGCACCACGGACGTGACCGGCGTCGTGACCCTCCCCGAGGGCACCGAGATGGTCATGCCGGGCGACAACACTGAGATGACCGTTGAGCTCATCCAGCCCGTCGCGATGGAAGAGGGCCTGAAGTTCGCCATCCGTGAGGGTGGCCGGACCGTCGGCGCCGGCCAGGTCACCAAGATCAACAAGTAAGCTCGCTTGCTTGAAGATCGGGGAGACCCGGTCGCTCTGAACTGAGCGCAGCGAAGAGCCCCGTTCACCTTCGGGTGGGCGGGGCTCTTTGCATGGACTCTTTGCGTACGCGATTCAGGCCGTGGCAGCTTGACAGTTCGGTCGATTGGCCTTCGGCATCCCACGTGTGGCACACTGTCCAGGTTGCTCGGTTGAGTGCCGATGCTGCGCGCCTCCCGCCGGGAGGACCGGAAGCGAGTCCCACAGTACTCGTCGCCCCATCTGCCGTAAGGCAGCGCTGGAGCGGACGTACGGGAATCTTCTGGGAAGTGCAGTGCGGAGGCTCAGCCAGGCACCCGGTGGGTTTCTTCCCCCGGACCCGCGGTCATCTGGGCCGCAGCCCCTAGCAGGGAAATCCTTCGGGAAATCTCCGTGAGCGGGACTGCGACACGCCCGACCGCGTGGGTCGGAGGAGGTAGAAAAAAGGGCCTTCCGGGAGCCAGAGCGTTCGAGACAAAGGACTACCAAGTAGCCATGGCGGGACAGAAGATCCGCATCCGGCTCAAGGCCTACGACCACGAGGTCATCGACTCCTCGGCGAAGAAGATCGTCGAGACGGTGACGCGTACTGGTGCGTCGGTCGCGGGCCCGGTGCCGCTGCCCACTGAGAAGAACGTGTACTGCGTCATCAAGTCGCCGCACAAGTACAAGGACTCGCGCGAGCACTTCGAGATGCGCACGCACAAGCGCCTGATCGACATCCTCGACCCGACGCCCAAGACCGTTGACTCGCTGATGCGCCTGGACCTTCCGGCCGGCGTTGACATCGAGATCAAGCTCTGAAGGGCGCGGAGAAGATGACCAAGCAGATCAAGGGCATCCTGGGCGAGAAGCTCGGCATGACCCAGGTCTGGGACGAGAACAACCGCATCGTCCCGGTGACCGTGGTCAAGGCCGGGCCCTGCGTCGTTACCCAGGTCCGTACGAATGACAGCGACGGCTACGAGTCGGTCCAGATCGCCTTCGGCGAGATCGACCCGCGCAAGGTGAACAAGCCCCTCAAGGGTCACTTCGCCAAGGCCGACGTGACCCCCCGTCGCCACCTCGTCGAGATCCGTACCGCTGGTGCCAGCGAGTACACCCTCGGCCAGGAGCTGACTGCCGAGACGTTCGAGGCCGGTATCAAGGTCGACGTCACCGGCAAGAGCAAGGGCAAGGGCTTCGCCGGTGTCATGAAGCGTCACAACTTCGCCGGTGGCAAGGCCTCGCACGGTGCCCACCGTGTGCACCGCAAGCCCGGTTCCATCGGTGGCTGCGCCACGCCCGGCCGTGTTTTCAAGGGCCAGCGCATGGCCGGTCGCATGGGCAACGAGCGGGTCACCACCCAGAACCTGACCGTCCACGCCGTTGACGCGGAGAAGGGTCTGCTGCTCATCAAGGGCGCGGTTCCTGGTCCGAACGGCGGCCTCGTCCTGGTCCGTACCGCGGCCAAGGGGGCCTGAGGTAACCCATGAGCACCATTGACATCCTTTCGCCGGCAGGCGACAAGACCGGGACGGTCGAGCTCCCCGCGGAGATCTTCGACGTCGAGAAGATCAGCATCCCGCTGATCCACCAGGTCGTCGTCGCCCAGCTGGCCGCTGCCCGACAGGGCACGCACAAGACCAAGCGCCGTGGCGAAGTCCGCGGTGGTGGCAAGAAGCCTTACCGCCAGAAGGGCACCGGCCGCGCGCGCCAGGGTTCGACCCGTGCGCCGCAGTTCGCCGGCGGTGGCGTCGTCCACGGCCCGCAGCCGCGTGACTACTCGCAGCGGACCCCGAAGAAGATGAAGGCCGCGGCCCTGCGCCACGCCCTCACCGACCGGGCCCGCAACGCTCGTATCCACGTTGTCACCAACGTGGTCGAGGGCGAGATCTCCACCAAGGCCGCGAAGACGCTGCTCGGCAAGGTCAGCGAGCGCAAGAACGTGCTCCTGGTCATCGACCGTGCGGACGAGACTTCGCTGCTCTCCGCCCGCAACCTGCCCCAGGTGCACATCCTGGAGCCGGGCCAGCTGAACACGTACGACGTGCTCGTCTCGGACGACGTGGTCTTCACCAAGGCCGCCTTCGAGTCCTTCGTGTCTGGCCCCAAGGCCAATGAGACCGAAGGGAGCGAAGCCTGATGGCTATTCGTCACCAGAGCATCGCGCCCAAGGCTGCGAAGGCCGCCAAGGCCGCGCGTGTCGCCAAGGCGAAGCGCATCGCGACCGAGGGCAAGATCGCTGTTGAGCCCACCCCGCTGAGCAAGTCCTTCTCGGACCCGCGCGACGTCCTCGTCAAGCCGGTCGTCTCCGAGAAGTCGTACGCGCTGCTCGACGAGGGCAAGTACACGTTCATCGTGGCCCCCGGCTCCAACAAGACCCAGATCAAGCAGGCCGTCGAGGCGGTCTTCTCGGTCAAGGTCACCGGGGTCAACACGATCAACCGTCAGGGCAAGCGGAAGCGTACGCGCACCGGTTTCGGCAAGCGTGCCGACACCAAGCGCGCCATCGTGACCCTCGCTGAGGGCGACCGTATCGACATCTTCGGCCAGGCCTCCTAACGGAGCGCCCGGTCCGAATATCGGACGAGGACTGAGAAATGGGAATCCGCAAGTACAAGCCGACTACGCCGGGCCGTCGTGGCTCCTCCGTAGCCGACTTCGTCGAGGTAACGCGGTCCACGCCGGAGAAGTCGCTGGTTCGCCCGCTGCACAGCAAGGGCGGCCGTAACAACGCCGGTCGGATCACCGTTCGCCACCAGGGTGGCGGACACAAGCGCGCCTACCGAGTGATCGACTTCCGTCGTCACGACAAGGACGGCGTGCCGGCGAAGGTCGCGCACATCGAGTACGACCCGAACCGCACTGCGCGCATCGCGCTCCTGCACTACGCCGATGGCGAGAAGCGCTACATCCTGGCCCCGCGTGGTCTGGGACAGGGTGCCCGGGTTGAGAACGGCCCTGGCGCCGACATCAAGCCCGGCAACAACATGGCGCTGCGCAACATCCCCGTCGGTACGACGATCCACGCCATCGAGCTGCGGCCCGGCGGCGGCGCGAAGTTCGCCCGCTCCGCGGGTGCCTCCGTGCAGCTGCTCGCGAAGGAGGGCTCCATGGCCCACCTCCGCATGCCGTCCGGTGAGATCCGCCTGGTCGATGTCCGCTGCCGCGCCACCATCGGTGAGGTCGGCAACGCCGAGCAGTCGAACATCAACTGGGGCAAGGCCGGCCGCATGCGCTGGAAGGGCGTCCGCCCGACCGTGCGTGGTGTCGTGATGAACCCGGTTGACCACCCGCACGGTGGTGGTGAAGGCAAGACCTCCGGTGGTCGTCACCCGGTCTCGCCGTGGGGCAAGAAGGAGGGTCGTACTCGTGATCGCAACAAGGCGAGCAACAAGTACATCGTCCGCCGCCGCAAGTCGAACAAGAAGCGCTAGGAGCGGGTTTAGATGCCGCGCAGTCTCAAGAAGGGGCCCTTCGTCGACGACCACCTCGTAAAGAAGGTGGACGCTCAGAACGAAGCCGGTTCCAAGAACGTCATCAAGACCTGGTCCCGTCGCTCGATGATCATCCCGGCCATGCTGGGTCACACGATCGCGGTGCACAACGGCAAGACCCACATCCCGGTGTTCGTCACCGAGGCGATGGTCGGCCACAAGCTCGGCGAGTTCTCGCCGACTCGCACCTTCCGCGGCCACGTCAAGGACGACCGGAAGTCGAAGCGCCGCTAGCGCGGGGTGGAACGACTATGACTTACACCGAAGGGACAACCATGGAAGCCAGGGCCCAGGCGCGGTACATCCGCGTCACGCCCATGAAGGCCCGCCGCGTGGTGGACCTCATCCGTGGCATGGATGCCACGGAGGCTCAGGCGGTCCTGCGTTTCGCCCCGCAGGCCGCGAGCGTGCCGGTTGGCAAGGTGCTGGACAGCGCCATTGCCAACGCTGCACACAACTACGACCACTCGGACGCCTCTTCGCTGTTCATCAGCGAGGCGTTTGTGGACGAGGGCCCGACCCTGAAGCGGTTCCGTCCGCGTGCTCAGGGCCGTGCCTACCGGATCCGTAAGCGGACCAGCCACATCACCGTGGTCGTCAGCAGCAAGGAAGGAACCCGGTAATGGGCCAGAAGGTAAACCCGCACGGGTTCCGGCTCGGCATCACCACGGACTTCAAGTCCCGGTGGTACGCCGACAAGCTGTACAAGGACTACGTCAAGGAAGACGTCGCCATCCGTCGGATGATGACGTCCGGCATGGAGCGCGCCGGCATCTCGAAGGTTGAGATCGAGCGCACCCGTGACCGCGTGCGTGTGGACATCCACACCGCACGTCCCGGCATCGTCATCGGCCGCCGTGGCGCCGAGGCCGACCGCATCCGCGGCGACCTCGAGAAGCTCACGGGCAAGCAGGTCCAGCTGAACATCCTCGAGGTCAAGAACCCCGAGGTCGACGCTCAGCTCGTGGCCCAGGCCGTGGCGGAGCAGCTGTCCTCCCGCGTCTCCTTCCGTCGCGCCATGCGTAAGAGCATGCAGTCGTCGATGAAGGCCGGCGCCAAGGGCATCAAGATCCAGTGTGGTGGCCGTCTCGGCGGCGCCGAGATGTCCCGCTCGGAGTTCTACCGCGAGGGCCGTGTGCCCCTGCACACCCTCCGTGCGAACGTCGACTACGGCTTCTTCGAGGCCAAGACGACCTTCGGCCGTATCGGCGTGAAGGTCTGGATCTACAAGGGCGACGTCAAGAACATCGCCGAGGTCCGCGCCGAGAACGCTGCGGCCCGTGCGGGTAACCGCCCGGCCCGTGGTGGCGGCAACGACCGCCCGGCCCGTGGTGGCCGTGGTGGCGAGCGTGGCGGCCGCGGCCGCAAGCCGCAGCAGCAGTCCGCGCCGGCTGCCGAGGCCCCCAAGGCCGAGGCTCCCGCCGCAGCTGCCGCTCCGGCTGAGAGCACCGGAACGGAGGCCTGACCGACATGCTGATCCCTCGTAGGGTCAAGCACCGCAAGCAGCACCACCCCAAGCGCAGCGGTATGTCCAAGGGTGGTACGCAGGTTGCGTTCGGCGAGTACGGCATTCAGGCCCTCACTCCGGCGTACGTGACCAACCGCCAGATCGAGGCGGCTCGTATCGCGATGACCCGCCACATCAAGCGTGGCGGCAAGGTCTGGATCAACATCTACCCGGACCGCCCGCTGACGAAGAAGCCCGCCGAGACCCGCATGGGTTCCGGTAAGGGTTCCCCCGAGTGGTGGGTCGCGAACGTCAAGCCCGGACGGGTGATGTTCGAGCTGTCCTACCCGAATGAGAAGACTGCGCGTGAGGCGCTTACCCGCGCTGCTCACAAGCTTCCGATGAAGTGCCGGATTGTTCGGCGCGAGGCAGGTGAGTCGTGATGTCGGCCGGTACCAAGGCGTCCGAGCTGCGCGAACTGGGCAACGAGGAGCTCCTCAACAAGCTCCGCGAGGCCAAGGAAGAGCTGTTCAACCTCCGTTTCCAGGCGGCGACCGGTCAGCTCGAGAACCACGGTCGGCTCAAGGCCGTCCGTAAGGACATCGCGCGGATCTACACCCTGATGCGTGAGCGCGAGCTGGGCATCGAGACGGTGGAGAGCGCCTGATGAGCGAGAGCAACGTGACTGAGACCAACACTGACCGCGGTTTCCGCAAGACCCGTGAGGGTCTGGTCGTCAGCGACAAGATGGACAAGACCGTCGTCGTCGCTGTCGAGGACCGCGTGAAGCACGCGCTGTACGGCAAGGTCATCCGCCGTACGAACAAGCTCAAGGCGCACGACGAGCAGAACGCTGCCGGCGTCGGCGACCGCGTCCTCCTGATGGAGACGCGTCCGCTGTCGGCGACCAAGCGCTGGCGCATCGTCGAGATCCTCGAGAAGGCCAAGTAATTCTCTGAGGTATCCCTCAGAGTTCGTTCCGCCAGGCTCGGCAGGGGCCCAACTCCCGTAAGGGATAAGGCCCCTGCCGGGAACCGGCAGACAAACAGGAGATAGACGTGATCCAGCAGGAGTCGCGACTTCGCGTCGCCGACAACACGGGTGCGAAGGAAATTCTCACCATTCGTGTTCTCGGTGGCTCGGGTCGCCGCTACGCGGGCATCGGTGACGTCATCGTCGCCACCGTCAAGGACGCGATCCCCGGTGGCAACGTGAAGAAGGGTGACGTCGTCAAGGCGGTCATCGTTCGCACCGTCAAGGAGCGCCGCCGTCCCGACGGCTCGTACATCCGCTTCGACGAGAACGCCGCCGTCATTCTGAAGAACGACGGCGACCCTCGCGGCACCCGTATCTTCGGCCCGGTGGGCCGTGAGCTGCGCGAGAAGAAGTTCATGAAGATCATCTCGCTCGCGCCGGAGGTGCTGTAAGCATGAAGATCAAGAAGGGCGACCTGGTCCAGGTCATCACCGGTAAGGACAAGGGCAAGCAGGGCAAGGTCATTGCCGCTTACCCGCGCGACGAGCGCGTCCTGGTCGAGGGTGTCAACCGGGTCAAGAAGCACACGAAGGCCGGCCCGACCGCCAGCGGTTCGCAGGCCGGCGGCATCGTGACCACCGAGGCCCCTGTCCACGTCTCCAACGTCCAGCTGGTCGTGGAGAAGGACGGCAACAAGGTCGTCACGCGTGTCGGTTTCCGCTTCGACGAAGACGGCAACAAGATCCGCGTTGCCAAGCGGACGGGTGAGGACATCTGATGACGACCACCACCACTCCGCGTCTGAAGACGAAGTACCGCGAGGAGATCGCGGCCAAGCTGCAGGAAGAGTTCTCGTACGAGAACGTCATGCAGACCCCCGGCCTGGTCAAGATCGTGGTCAACATGGGTGTCGGCGACGCCGCCCGTGACTCGAAGCTGATCGACGGCGCCATCCGCGACCTCACCACGATCACCGGCCAGAAGCCGGCCGTGACGAAGGCCCGGAAGTCCATCGCGCAGTTCAAGCTGCGCGAGGGTCAGCCGATCGGCTGCCACGTCACGCTCCGTGGCGACCGCATGTGGGAGTTCCTGGACCGCACCCTGTCGCTCGCGCTTCCGCGCATCCGCGACTTCCGTGGTCTGTCCCCCAAGCAGTTCGACGGCCGTGGCAACTACACCTTCGGTCTCACGGAGCAGGTCATGTTCCACGAGATCGACCAGGACAAGATCGACCGCGTCCGGGGTATGGACATCACCGTGGTCACCACGGCGACCAACGACGCTGAGGGCCGTGCCCTTCTCCGTCACCTCGGCTTCCCGTTCAAGGAGGCGTAAGCGAGATGGCGAAGAAGGCTCTTATTGCCAAGGCTGCTCGTAAGCCCAAGTTCGGTGTGCGCGCCTACACCCGCTGCCAGCGCTGTGGCCGTCCGCACTCCGTGTACCGCAAGTTCGGCCTCTGCCGCGTGTGCCTTCGTGAGATGGCTCACCGTGGCGAGCTGCCGGGCGTGACCAAGAGCTCCTGGTAATTCCCCTCTGTCCTTAGGGACTTGGGAATTACTGGAGGCTCTCGGTAAGTATCTGGTCGGTAGGTGGCCCACCTCTCCATGGCTTAGGCTAGGAGGGTTGGGCGCCTGCCGCCCTGACCGACTTACTACGCCGTAGGTCCCCGCGCCGCACCCGTCCCGCCTCTGAGTGGGGAGAGGGATGGCGCAGATAGGAAACCACGGCGAGAGAGGCCGAAGGCCAATTCATGACCATGACTGATCCGATCGCGGACATGCTGACTCGTCTGCGTAACGCGAACTCGGCGTACCACGACTCCGTGGCTATGCCGCACAGCAAGATCAAGTCGCACATCGCGGAGATCCTCCAGCAGGAGGGCTTCATCACGGGCTGGAAGGTCGAGGACGCCGAGGTTGGCAAGAACCTCGTTCTCGAGCTGAAGTTCGGCCCGAACCGTGAGCGCTCCATTGCGGGCATCAAGCGGATCTCCAAGCCCGGTCTCCGGGTTTACGCGAAGTCCACCAACCTGCCCAAGGTCCTCGGCGGCCTCGGCGTGGCGATCATCTCCACGTCGCACGGTCTTCTGACCGGACAGCAGGCAGGCAAGAAGGGCGTAGGTGGGGAAGTCCTCGCCTACGTCTGGTAGTCGGGAACGGAGGAATAGCTAATGTCGCGTATTGGCAAGCTCCCCATCACGGTTCCCGCCGGCGTGGACGTCACCATCGACGGCCGTACGGTCTCGGTGAAGGGCCCCAAGGGTTCCCTCTCCCACACCGTCGTCGCGCCGATCGAGATCGCTAAGGGTGAGGACGGCGTTCTCAACGTCACCCGCCCGAACGACGAGCGTCAGAACAAGGCCCTGCACGGCCTGTCCCGCACGCTGGTGGCGAACATGATCACCGGCGTGACCCAGGGTTACGTGAAGAAGCTCGAGATCAGCGGTGTCGGTTACCGCGTGCTCGCGAAGGGCTCCAACCTGGAGTTCTCGCTGGGCTACAGCCACCCGATCCTGGTCGAGGCCCCCGAGGGCATCACCTTCAAGGTGGAGTCCGCGACCAAGCTTTCGGTCGAGGGCATCGACAAGCAGAAGGTCGGCGAGGTTGCGGCCAACATCCGCAAGCTGCGCAAGCCCGACCCGTACAAGGCCAAGGGTGTCAAGTACGAGGGCGAAGTCATCCGCCGCAAGGTCGGAAAGGCGGGTAAGTAAGCCATGGCATACGGTACGAAGATCGCTAAGGGTGACGCTTACAAGCGTGCCGCGATCAAGCGTCGCCACATCCGGATCCGCAAGCGGGTCTCGGGCACGGCCGAGCGTCCTCGCCTGGTCGTGACGCGCTCGAACCGCAACATCGTCGCCCAGGTCATCGACGACATCCAGGGTCACACCCTGGCGTCGGCGTCGACCCTGGACACCACCATTCGTGGTGGCGAGGGCGACAAGTCGGCGCAGGCCAAGCAGGTCGGCGCCCTGGTCGCCGAGCGTGCCAAGGCCGCGGGCGTCGAGACCGTTGTGTTCGACCGTGGTGGTAACCAGTACGCCGGGCGCATCGCCGCCCTGGCGGACGCCGCCCGCGAAGCCGGACTCAAGTTCTGAGTCGGTTCCGTAGCTAGCGGAAACAGAGAGAGGTAATTCCAATGGCTGGACCCCAGCGCCGCGGAAGCGGTGCCGGTGGCGGCGAGCGGCGGGACCGGAAGGGTCGCGACGGTGGCGCTGCCGCCGAGAAGACCGCATACGTTGAGCGCGTTGTCGCGATCAACCGTGTCGCCAAGGTTGTCAAGGGTGGTCGCCGCTTCAGCTTCACCGCGCTGGTCGTGGTGGGCGACGGTGACGGCACCGTAGGTGTCGGTTACGGCAAGGCCAAGGAGGTGCCGGCCGCCATCGCCAAGGGTGTTGAGGAGGCCAAGAAGCACTTCTTCAAGGTCCCCCGTATCCAGGGCACCATCCCGCACCCGATCCAGGGCGAGAAGGCTGCGGGCGTCGTCCTGCTGAAGCCTGCTTCCCCCGGTACCGGTGTTATCGCCGGTGGCCCGGTGCGCGCCGTTCTGGAGTGCGCCGGCGTTCACGACATCCTGTCGAAGTCGCTCGGCTCCGACAACGCGATCAACATCGTGCACGCGACCGTGGCGGCCCTCAAGGGCCTGCAGCGTCCCGAGGAGATCGCGGCTCGCCGTGGTCTGCCCCTCGAGGACGTCGCCCCCGCGGCTCTCCTTCGTGCACGTGCCGGGGCGGGTGCGTAATGGCTCGCCTCAAGGTCACGCAGACGAAGTCGTACATCGGCAGCAAGCAGAACCACCGCGACACCCTGCGCTCCCTTGGTCTCAAGGGCATCAACACGCAGGTTGTCAAGGAGGACCGCCCCGAGTTCCGCGGAATGGTGCACACCGTCCGCCACCTCGTGACGGTTGAGGAGGTCGACTGACATGGCGGAGCAGAACCCGCTGAAGGTCCACAACCTCCGGCCCGCCCCGGGCGCCAAGACCGCCAAGACCCGTGTGGGTCGTGGTGAGGCGTCCAAGGGTAAGACCGCTGGTCGTGGTACCAAGGGCACCAAGGCCCGTTACCAGGTTCCGGAGCGCTTCGAGGGTGGCCAGATGCCCCTCCACATGCGTCTCCCGAAGCTCAAGGGCTTCAAGAACCCGTTCAAGACCGAGTTCCAGGTCGTGAACCTCGACAAGCTGAGCGCGCTGTTCCCCGAGGGTGGCGAGGTCACCGTCGAGGCCCTCGTGGCCAAGGGCGCGGTTCGCAAGAACAGCCTTGTCAAGGTCCTCGGCCAGGGTGAGGTCACCGTGGCGCTGCAGGTGACGGTTGACGCCGTCTCCGGCTCCGCCAAGGAGAAGATCACCGCCGCCGGCGGTACCGTCACCGAGCTCGTCTGAATTCACCAGGCTTCTCGATGACTTGAGCGATTCCCAGCCGGGGATGCCCCACAAAAGGGGCATCCCCGGTTGGTCGTTCCAAGGGGGGCACGGTCGCCGGTAAGGTGGCGTGCACTGTCCTAAGCTCCGTGCGGTCTGTCCGCGCGGTTTTTGTGACTGATACGTATTCGTCGATCCTCAGACCACTACCTCTGACGCACGCGCGCGGGGGTCGCAGGAGGCACCGTGCTCACCGCGTTCGCCCGGGCGTTCAAGACGCCCGACCTGCGCAAGAAGCTGCTCTTCACGCTCGGCATCATCGTGATCTACCGGATCGGTACGCATGTACCGATTCCCGGTGTCAGCTACAAGAACGTCCAGACCTGCATGGACGTCGCGAACACCAATCAGGGGCTGTTCGGTCTCGTCAACATGATGAGCGGCGGTGCCCTGCTGCAGATCACGATCTTCGCGCTCGGCATCATGCCGTACATCACGGCGAGCATCATTCTGCAGCTCCTGACCGTGGTGATCCCGCGGCTCGAGGCCCTCAAGAAGGAGGGCCAGGCGGGCACGGCCAAGATCACGCAGTACACGCGTTATCTGACTGTGGCGCTCGCGATCCTGCAGGGCACCGGCCTGGTGGCCACCGCCCGCACCGGTGCGCTCTTCTCCGGCTGCCCCGTCGCCAGTGAGATCGTGCCGGACCAGTCGATCTTCGTCACCGTCACCATGGTCATCACGATGACCGCGGGTACGGCCTGCGTGATGTGGCTCGGTGAGCTCATCACCGACCGCGGCATCGGCAACGGCATGTCGATCCTGATGTTCATCTCGATCGCCGCGACCTTCCCGAGCGCCCTGTGGGCCATCAAGCAGCAGGGCTCGCTGGCCGACGGCTGGATCGAGTTCGGCACGGTCATCGCGGTCGGTCTGGTCATGGTCGGCCTGGTGGTCTTCGTCGAGCAGGCGCAGCGACGCATTCCGGTTCAGTACGCGAAGCGCATGATCGGCCGCCGGTCCTACGGCGGTACGTCGACCTACATTCCGCTGAAGGTCAATCAGGCCGGAATCATCCCTGTGATCTTTGCCTCTTCGCTGCTCTATATTCCGGCTCTCGTCGCGCAGTTCGCGGGGGGCAACTCGGGGTGGAAGCAGTGGATCGAGGCGAACCTGACCAAGGGTGACCACCCGATCTACATCACGACGTACTTCTTGCTGATTGTGTTCTTCGCCTTCTTCTACGTGGCTATCTCGTTCAACCCCGAGGAAGTCGCGGACAACATGAAGAAGTATGGTGGCTTCATCCCGGGCATCCGGGCTGGCCGTCCGACCGCTGAGTATCTGAGTTACGTACTCAACCGGATCACTTGGCCGGGCTCGCTGTATCTGGGCCTGATCGCTCTCGTACCGACGATGGCGTTGGTGGGCTTCGGCGCGAACCAGAACTTCCCGTTCGGCGGGACAAGCATCCTCATCATCGTGGGTGTGGGTCTGGAAACCGTGAAGCAGATCGAGAGCCAGCTCCAGCAGCGCAATTACGAAGGGTTCCTCCGCTGATGCGTATCGTCCTCGTCGGGCCTCCTGGTGCTGGCAAGGGAACGCAGGCCGCGTTCCTTGCCAAGAACCTGTCGATCCCGCACATCTCCACGGGCGACCTCTTCCGCGCCAACATCAGCCAGGGCACGGAGCTCGGCAAGCAGGCCAAGGCGTTCATGGACGCGGGCAACCTGGTGCCGGACGAGGTCACCATCGGGATGGCCAAGGACCGCATGGAGCAGCCGGACGCCGTGAACGGCTTCCTGCTCGACGGCTTCCCGCGGAACGTCTCGCAGGCGGAGGCCCTGGACGCGTCGCTCAAGGCGGACGGCCAGCAGCTCGACGCGGTGCTCGACCTTGAGGTCCCCGAGGACGAGGTGGTCAAGCGCATCGCCGGCCGCCGCATCTGCCGGAACGATTCGAGCCACGTCTTCCACGTGTCGTACAGCAAGCCGAAGACCGAGGGCGTCTGTGACGTCTGCGGCGGCGAGCTCTACCAGCGCGGTGACGACAAGGAAGAGACCGTGCGCAAGCGGCTCGACGTGTACCACCGTGAGACCGAGCCGATCATCGACCACTACAAGGCCCAGGGCCTGGTCGTCACGATCTCGGCGCTCGGCAAGGTGGACGAGGTCACCAAGCGTGCGATGGACGCGCTCTCTCGCGAGGACGCGTAACTCAAGCAGTGATACGTGGGCCGCGGCATCCCCCAGGGGTGCCGCGGCCCACGTCGTGGACGGGGCGCGGGGAGGTCCGTCCCCGCCGTATCGTTGTGGATGTCCCGTCATCTCCCGTCATTGCAGGTTCAGAAAGGCTCAGGCCCCTTCATGGTGCAGATCAAGACCCCCGAGCAGATCGCGAAGATGCGTGAGGCGGGCCTTGTCGTCGCCGCCATTCACGCCGCGACGCGTGAGGCGGCGGTGCCCGGCGCCACGACCAAGGACCTGGACGAGGTCGCTCGCAAGGTGATCGACGAGCACGGCGCCAAGTCCAACTTCCTGGGGTACGGCGGCTTCCCGGCCACCATCTGCACCTCGGTCAACGAGGTCGTCGTACACGGCATCCCGGATGAGAAGACCGTCCTGAAGGACGGCGACATCATCTCCATCGACGCGGGCGCGATCATCGACGGCTGGCACGGCGACGCCGCGTACACCGCGTTCGTGGGCACCGGTCACGCTCCGGAGCTCATCGAACTCTCCCGGGTGACCGAGGAGTCGATGTGGGCAGGCCTCGCCGCCATGAAGCAGGGCAACCGCCTCGTCGACATCTCCCGCGCCATCGAGACGTACATCCGCCGGCAGCCGAAGCCGGGCGGCGGCAAGTACGGGATCATCGAGGACTACGGCGGCCACGGCATCGGCACCGAGATGCACATGGACCCGCACCTCCTGAACTACGTCGAGCGCCGCCGCGGCAAGGGCCCGAAGCTGGTCCCCGGCTTCTGCCTGGCCATCGAGCCGATGGTGTCCCTCGGCACGCCCCGCACGGAGGTCCTGGAGGATGACTGGACGGTCATCACGACGGACGGCACCTGGTCCTCGCACTGGGAGCACTCGATCGCGTTGACGGAGGAGGGGCCTCTGGTGCTGACTGCTCCTGACTGCGGCAAGGCGAAGCTGGCGGAGTACGGGGTTACGGTCGCGCCGGATCCTTCCCCAAGGTCTTAAGGACCAGGGGAGACCCCATCGGCTGAGTTGCTGTGGGCGCCCGGGTTGCTTAAGGATCTTCCTGATGGGGCATTCTTTCTCGATTCGTCTTTCCGGGTGGCCTGACGTAGACTGACGCGTCGGCTCTCGTGCATCCGTGTGTCTGCATGCGGTGCGTGAAGTCGATCAAGGTAGTCGATTCGAAGGGCGAAGCGTGGCCAAGAAGCAAGGTGCCATCGAGATCGAAGGCACTGTCGTCGAGTCTCTTCCGAACGCCATGTTCAAGGTGGAGCTCCAGAACGGCCACCAGGTCCTGGCACACATCAGCGGCAAGATGCGCATGCACTACATCCGTATCCTCCCTGACGACCGGGTCGTGGTGGAGTTGTCTCCGTACGACCTGACGCGTGGCCGGATCGTCTACCGGTACAAGTAGATCTTGCCCGCACCCCATTCACGTGGGGTGATGGCACTGACCCGGAGAACCTCACCCAATGAAGGTCAAGCCGAGCGTCAAGAAGATCTGCGACAAGTGCAGGGTGATCCGCCGTCACGGCCGGGTCATGGTTATCTGCGACAACCCGCGCCACAAGCAGCGCCAGGGCTGACGCACGACTGCAGTTCGCAGATTTTCGCGCGACGCAATTAAGCACATATGCAGGACCCGTCCCTCTTCAGATCCATCGGTAATGGAGGGCGACACCCCCGGTCGGAGGCCGGGGACCCAGGATGTACCTCATACGGCACCTGGGAACGGTTCTGCTGAAGACCTCCGAAAATCAACAGGAGCCTTGAATGGCACGCCTTGAAGGTGTTGACCTCCCGCGCGAAAAGCGCGTCGAGGTTGCCCTCACGTACGTGTTCGGCATTGGCCGCACGCTGTCCCAGCAGACGCTGGACGCCACCGGTGTGGACCGCAACACCCGTGTTCGCGATCTGTCCGAAGAGGACCTGATCAAGATCCGCGAGTACGTGGACGCCAACATCCAGACGGAGGGTGACCTCCGCCGCGAGATCCAGGCCGACATCCGCCGCAAGGTCGAGATCGGCTGCTACCAGGGTCTGCGTCACCGTCGTGGCCTGCCCGTCCGCGGTCAGCGCACCAGCACCAACGCCCGCACCCGTAAGGGCCCGCGTCGCGCCATCGCCGGTAAGAAGAAGCCGGGCAAGAAGTAGTCCTCAGCGGTCGATCGACAGCTGTCGCTGCAGGACCGACCACCTCGCGTAGGAGTTATAGATGCCCCCCAAGGGTCGTCAGGGCGCTGCCAAGAAGGTGCGCCGCAAGGAAAAGAAGAACGTCGCTCACGGGCACGCCCACATCAAGAGCACGTTCAACAACACGATCGTGTCCATCACGGACCCGACCGGCAACGTGATCTCCTGGGCCTCCGCCGGCCACGTCGGCTTCAAGGGCTCGCGCAAGTCGACTCCGTTCGCCGCGCAGATGGCCGCCGAGTCGGCTGCCCGTCGCGCGCAGGAGCACGGCATGCGCAAGGTCGACGTCTTCGTGAAGGGCCCGGGTTCGGGTCGCGAGACCGCCATCCGTTCGCTTCAGGCGACCGGTCTTGAGGTCGGCTCGATCCAGGACGTCACCCCCACGCCGCACAACGGCTGCCGTCCGCCCAAGCGCCGTCGCGTCTGACGTTCGTACGTCGCTTGTCTTGAGGATTCGGGCGGTACGGCTCTTCGGAGTCGTATCGCCCGTACCCTTGACTGCAATCAATATCGGGCTACCGCCCGGTGGATCAGGGCATCAAATAGTGGGTGCCCCTGACTGAAGGATCGCAACATGCTGATTGCTCAGCGTCCCTCGTTGACCGAAGAGGTCGTCGACGAATTCCGCTCCCGGTTCGTGATCGAGCCGCTGGAGCCGGGCTTCGGTTACACCCTCGGCAACTCCCTGCGTCGGACCCTTCTCTCCTCGATCCCGGGTGCGGCGGTCACGTCCATCCGCATCGACGGTGTCCTGCACGAGTTCACCACCGTGCCGGGCGTCAAGGAAGACGTCACCGACCTCATCCTCAACATCAAGCAGCTCGTCGTGAGCAGTGAGCACGATGAGCCTGTCGTGATGTACCTGCGCAAGCAGGGCCCGGGTCTCGTCACCGCCGCTGACATCGCGCCGCCGGCCGGTGTCGAGGTGCACAACCCCGACCTGGTCCTCGCCACGCTCAACGGCAAGGGCAAGCTGGAGATGGAGCTGACCGTCGAGCGCGGTCGCGGCTACGTCTCCGCCGTCCAGAACAAGCAGGTGGGCCAGGAGATCGGTCGTATTCCGGTCGACTCCATCTACTCGCCGGTTCTGAAGGTCACGTACAAGGTCGAGGCCACGCGTGTCGAGCAGCGCACCGACTTCGACAAGCTGATCGTCGACGTCGAGACCAAGCAGGCCATGCGTCCGCGTGACGCCATGGCTTCCGCTGGTAAGACGCTCGTTGAGCTCTTCGGGCTTGCCCGTGAGCTGAACATCGACGCCGAGGGCATCGACATGGGTCCGTCCCCGACGGACGCCGCCCTGGCCGCCGATCTGGCGCTGCCGATCGAGGAGCTCGAGCTCACCGTTCGGTCGTACAACTGCCTCAAGCGCGAGGGCATCCACTCCGTGGGTGAGCTCGTGGCCCGCTCCGAGGCGGACCTGCTCGACATCCGCAACTTCGGTGCGAAGTCGATCGACGAGGTCAAGATGAAGCTCAATGGCATGGGCCTTGCGCTGAAGGACTCGCCTCCCGGCTTCGACCCGACCGCTGCGGCTGACGCCTTCGGCGCCGACGACGACGCGGACGCCGGTTTCGTGGAGACCGAGCAGTACTGATTTTGACTGTGGCTGGTCGCGCCCGCGCGGCGGAGCCGCAAGTTGATACAGCCCCGCGCCCCTTACGGGGCGCGGTCCGCTGACCCCGGTACCTGATACGGCCGGGGCAGACATCAAGGAGAAACACCATGCCGAAGCCCACCAAGGGTGCCCGTCTGGGCGGCAGCGCCGCGCACGAGAAGCTTCTGCTGGCGAACCTTGCCAAGCAGCTCTTCGAGTACGGCCGCATCACGACCACCGAGGCGAAGGCCCGTCGTCTGCGTCCCTACGCGGAGCGTCTGGTCACCAAGGCGAAGAAGGGTGACCTTCACAACCGCCGCCAGGTGCTGTCCGTCATCACCGACAAGAGCATCGTGCACACGCTCTTCACGGAGATCGGCCCGCGCTACGAGAACCGCCCGGGTGGTTACACCCGTATCACCAAGATCGGTAACCGCCGTGGCGACAACGCGCCCATGGCGATCATCGAGCTGGTCGAGGCCCTGACCGTGGCACAGGCTGCCACCGGTGAGGCCGAGGCGGCCACCAAGCGCGCCGTCAAGGAAGACGCCCTCAAGAAGGACGCGCCCGTCGAGGACGCTCCGGTTGAGGCCGCCGAGGAGTCGAAGGACGCCTGAGGCATAGCGCTTCTGTGAGCGGGTCCGCCCCCTTCGGGGCGGGCCCGCTTTCGCATGTACCTGGTGCTGAGAGGATTGCGGTGTGAGTGAAGAGGTAGAGCCCGGGTTCGTGCGGGTGCGGCTGGATCTTTCGTACGACGGTAAAGACTTCTCCGGCTGGGCCAAGCAGCGCCAGGGGCAGCGGACCGTCCAGGGCGAGATCGAGAGCGCGCTGCGGACCGTGACGCGCTCCCAGGAGACGTACGAGCTGACCGTCGCCGGGCGGACCGACAGCGGGGTGCACGCCCGGGGGCAGGTCGCCCATGTGGATCTGCCGGAGAGCGTGTGGGCCGAGCATGCCGACAAGCTGCTGCGCAGGCTCGCGGGGCGGCTGCCGCACGATGTGCGGATCTGGAAGGTGGCCGAGGCTCCCGCCGGGTTCAACGCGCGGTTCTCCGCGGTGTGGCGGCGCTACGCCTATCGCGTGACCGACCATCCCGGCGGTGTCGACCCGCTGCTGCGCAGTCATGTGCTGTGGCACGACTGGGAGTTGGACCTCGATGCCATGAATGCCGCTGCGGAGAGGCTCATCGGCGAACACGACTTCGCGGCCTACTGCAAGAAGCGTGAGGGTGCCACGACCATTCGTACGCTCCAGGAGCTGCGGTGGGAGCGGCGGGACGACGGGATTCTCGAGGCGACGGTGCGGGCCGATGCCTTCTGCCACAACATGGTGCGGTCGTTGGTCGGTGCCATGTTGTTCGTGGGGGACGGGCATCGGCCCGTGGAGTGGCCCGGGAAGGTGCTCGCCGCCGGGGTGCGGGACTCCGCCGTGCATGTCGTGCGGCCGCATGGGCTCACGCTTGAGGAAGTCGGTTACCCCGCCGACGAGTTGCTCGCCGCGCGCAACAAGGAAGCGCGCAACAAGCGGACGTTGCCCGGCGCCGGGTGCTGCTGAGCCCCGACGGCCGGACTACTGCGGGGCGTTGGCGGCGGCGGAGGCCTGCGCCTCGCCCCGCCGATTGATCTGCTGGAAGGTGAAGCGGGCCAGGTCGTCGCCGACGGAGTAGACCTTGCGGTCCTGCTTCGTGACGTCCTTGTCGCTGGTGAAGCCGGTGGTCGTGAAGTAGGCGTAGCGGCCGTACGCGTTGTACGTGCCGCGGCAGACCGCCGTACGGCAGAAGCTGGGCACGCCCTTGCCGGGGAGCGAGACGACGAGGCCCTCCTCCGCCTGCTTGTTGACCTTCTCGGCCTGGGCCGCGGTGTCGAAGACGGCCACGCCGACCGTCACCGCGATGTTGTCCTTCACATAACTGGCGCGGTAGAGCGTCTTGCAGTCGTGCTTGGTGAGGAGCGCGCCCAGGGCGGCCTGGGTGACGCTCGCGCACTTCTTGGTGCCGCTCGTCGCGCCCTTCTTGTAGACGCTGTCGCCCGAGGTCAGCGTCTTGCCGGGGAAGAGGGTGTCGGCGCTGAGCGGCGCCTTGTCCTTCTTGGCGCTGGAGATGAACTCCTTGGGGTCCGGCGGGGGCGGCGGCGTCGTCTCCTCGAAGGACGGGCCGGGCTTCTCGCTCGCGCCCGGGATGTCCGCGGTCGTCGGCAGCTCGCTGGCCGGCTTGTTCGACGCGGAGGAGTTGTCGCTGTTCGCGGAGACCACCGCGACGGCGACGGCGGCCGCGACGGCGACCGTGGCGAGCGCGCCACCGCCGATCATCAGCCATTTGCGGCGCTTGGCGCGCGACTCGGACGCCTCGGCGAGCGCCGCCCAGTCAGGGGTCTGTCCATCGCCAGGACCCCACTGAGGTCCCCCTTGCCCAAAGCTCATGCGCCGCATCTTAGACGGGGAGTTGTGGATGTTGAGCCGGGGTCGGGGGAGGCATTCGACCTAGCCTGATCCGTATGAATACGGGCAAAGGGGCTCTTAGTGGGTGGTTGTCGCGGCCGGTGACCTGGCAGGCCTGGGTGGTGCTCGGGGCGGTGCTGCTCGCGGGGGTCGTCCGCGTGGGGCTGCGGGGTCCGGACGGCGGCATGGACAACGCGATCGTGGTGCGGGCCGCCGACGCGTGGCTCGAGGGGCGCTCGCCGTACGCCGACCGGCACTTCCTCTATCTCCCCGGAGCCGTGCTCGCCGCGCTGCCGCAGGCGCTGCTCCCTTCGGGCCTCGTGCGCTATCTCGTCCCGGCGGGGGTCACGGCCGGGCTCGCCTTCGGGTGGGCCTGTGCGCTGCGGATCCACGGGGTGGAGTGGCGCAGCCGGTTCGCGGTGCTCGGCCTGCTCGCGCTCGCCTTGGGGTTCGCCCCGTTCGGGCATCTCGTCGAGCTCGGCAACTGGACCGTGGCGTCGGTGGCCGCGCTGCCGCTCGCGCTGCTCCTCGTACAGAAGGGGAGATGGGTCGCGGCGGGCCTGGTGATCGGGGCCGCCGTCGCCGTGAAGCCGCTGCTCGCGCCCGTGGTGCTGCTCTTCGTCTTCGCGCGGCGGTGGCGGGCGCTGGGGGCGGCCGTGCTCGTGCCGGGGGCGGTGTCGGTCGGGGCGGCGCTGCTGATGCCGGACCCGGCGGGGTTCTTCACGCGGACGCTGCCCTTCCTGCTGCGGGGCGACGACCGCTTCGTACGTCTCTATGAGGCATCGCCCGCCGCGGTGCTCCCGCGGCTCGGGGTGCCGCAGGGGGCCGCTTCACTGCTCGCCGTCGTGGCCGCGGCTGCGGGGGTGTGGTGTGCCTGGCGGCGGTGGGGGAGCGGGGGCGCGGGGCCGCTGCGGGTGGTCGAGACGGCCGTGATGCTGATGCTCGCGGCCTTCCTGGTGTCCAGGCCGTCGTACGACCACTACCTCCTTGTCGTCGTGCCGCTGCTGCTCGCGGGGGCGCTCGTGCCGGGTGCGGTGGCCAGGGGGCCGTGGTTCTGGGTGGCGCTCGTGCCGCAGGTGCCAGGGTTCAGCTGGCCCTGGCTGGAGCCGGGCACCAGGCGGGCCTTCCGGGATTTCGTGACGCTCTGTGTGCTGGCGCTCACGGTCGCCCGGAGCCGCGTCCGGGCGGGCGGCGGGGTTACGGCTGGAAAGCGCAGCCGCGCCCGTGGTGGGGGAGTCGCCGGTGCCGGTCTCCAGAGCCGCGTTTTGACCCGTACGGGGAGGCGCGGGTAGTCTCGGGGATTGTTATGCGTATTGGCTTCGTCGTTCTCACGCGAAGGGCCCATACGTAGGTTCCCTGGAGCAGTTACCAGTGGCTCGCATACGGGCAGCGTCCCCGGCATTGTGTGCCCCAGCTGCATGATCGCTTCGATCGCTTCTGGGGTGCCGTGTGTCTGGACCCCATCCACTGAAGAAGCGAAGGCTACGAAGTGCGTACGTACAGCCCCAAGCCCGGCGATGTCACTCGCCAGTGGCACATCATCGACGCGCAGGACATCGTCCTGGGCCGTCTGGCGACTACGGCAGCGAACCTCCTCCGGGGCAAGCACAAGCCGACCTATGCGCCGCACATGGACATGGGTGACTTCGTCATCATCATCAACGCCGAGAAGATTCACCTCTCCGGCAACAAGAAGACCCAGAAGCTGGCTTACCGCCACTCCGGTTTCCCGGGCGGTCTTCGTTCGGTGCGCTACGACGAGCTGCTGGCGAAGAACCCCGAGAAGGCCGTCGAGAAGGCCATCAAGGGCATGATCCCCAAGAACACCCTGGGTCGTCAGATGCTCTCGAAGCTGAAGATCTACTCGGGCGACCAGCACCCGCACGCTGCGCAGCAGCCGGTGCCGTTCGAGATCACCCAGGTCGCGCAGTAGTTCCGGCCACACCCCCTAAGACGTAAAGAAAGATCTGAGGAGAATCGTGGCCGAGACCACCGTTGAGCAGCCGGTCGAAGAGACCGAGGTTGTTGACGTCGAGCAGTACACCACCGAGTCCGAGGCGCCCGTCGAGGGCGAGTACACCTCGGAGTCGAACGCCGCGCGCTTCGGCGACCCGCAGCCGGCCGCCGGCCTGGGCCGTCGCAAGAACGCCATCGCCCGCGTCCGGATCGTCCCGGGCACCGGCAAGTGGAAGGTCAACGGGCGCACGCTCGAGGACTACTTCCCGAACAAGGTCCACCAGCAGGAAGTCAACGAGCCCTTCAAGGTGCTCGAGCTCGACAACCGCTACGACGTCATCGCCCGCATCTCGGGTGGCGGCGTCTCCGGCCAGGCCGGTGCGCTCCGTCTCGGTGTCGCCCGTGCGCTGAACGAGGCCGACGTCGAGAACAACCGTGGCGCCCTCAAGAAGGCCGGTTACCTCAAGCGTGACGACCGTGCGGTCGAGCGCAAGAAGGCCGGTCTCAAGAAGGCCCGCAAGGCTCCGCAGTACAGCAAGCGCTAATCTGCCTGCTTGTACTTTTCGTTCGCCCCGGCGGCACGTTGTGTGCTGCCGGGGCGTTCGTTTATCGGGAACCCTGGTGATCCTGGTGATCCCAGGGCGGGACCCCGGTGATCCCGGGGTAGAAGTACGGAGGAGGACAGCAGTGGGACGACTCTTCGGCACGGACGGCGTGCGCGGTGTCGCCAACGCGGATCTGACGGCCGAGCTCGCGCTCGGGCTCTCCGTGGCGGCGGCTCATGTGCTCGGCGAGGCGGGCACGTTCGAGGGCCATCGGCCGGTCGCGGTGGTCGGACGAGACCCCCGCGCGTCAGGGGAGTTCCTGGAGGCCGCGGTGGTCGCCGGTCTCGCGAGCGCGGGCGTGGACGTCCAGCTCGTCGGTGTGCTGCCCACCCCCGCGGTGGCGCATCTCACCGGTGCGCTGGGCGCCGACCTCGGCGTGATGCTCTCCGCGAGCCACAACGCGATGCCGGACAACGGCATCAAGTTCTTCGCGCGCGGCGGCCACAAACTGGCCGACGAGCTCGAGGACCGCATCGAGTCCGTGTACGAGGAGCACCGCACCGGCGCTCCTTGGCAGCGCCCCACGGGCGCGGGCGTCGGCCGTGTGACGACGTACGACCAGGGCCTCGACCAGTACGTCGCCCACCTCATCGGTGTCCTGCCGAACCGCCTCGAAGGGCTGAAGATCGTCCTCGACGAGGCGCACGGCGCGGCCTCCCGTGTCTCGCCCGAGGCGTTCGCCCGAGCCGGTGCCGAGATCATCACGATCGGCGCCAAGCCGGACGGCCTGAACATCAACGACGGCTGCGGCTCCACGCACCTGGGCCTCCTGAAGGCTGCCGTCGTCGAGCACGGCGCCGACTTCGGTGTGGCGCACGACGGGGACGCGGACCGCTGCCTCGCCGTGGACCACACGGGTGCCGAGGTCGACGGCGACCAGATCCTCGCGGTGCTTGCGCTCGCCATGCGGGAGCAAGGCAAGCTGCGCTCGGACACCGTTGTCGCGACGGTCATGTCGAACCTGGGTTTCAAGCTCGCCATGGAGCGTGAGGGCCTGTCCCTCGTACAGACGGCCGTGGGCGACCGGTACGTCCTGGAGTCGATGAAGGAGCACGGCTTCGCCCTCGGCGGCGAGCAGTCGGGGCACGTGATCATCCTCGACCACGCGACGACCGGCGACGGCACGCTGACGGGCCTGCTGCTCGCGGCACGCGTCGCCGAGACCGGGCGTTCGCTCGCGGAGCTCGCCGGGGTCATGGAGCGGCTTCCGCAGGTCCTGATCAATGTGCCCGACGTCGACAAGTCGCGGGTCACGACATCCGCCGAGCTGACGGCCGCCGTCGCCGAGGCCGAGGCCGAGCTGGGCGCGACGGGGCGGGTGCTGCTGCGCTCTTCGGGCACCGAGCCGCTGGTGCGGGTCATGGTCGAGGCCGCCGACATCGAGCAGGCCAGGTCGGTGGCCGGGCGGCTCGCCGATGTGGTGAAGTCCGCGCTGGGCTAGGGCCTGTCCGATGGGTCAGGCCGGTCTTCGCGCCGGGTGCCGATTCAGCAGGGCCGAGCGGGCCCTGGTGCGTGCAGCTGCAAGGCGGAGGAGGGCGACAACGCGGAGCGTTGGCAACCGACGACAACGCCGCAGATGGGCGTGCCAGGGGTCGCGACCCCGGCAGGACCCATCGGACAGGCCCTAGGGCAGTTGTGACTTGGCGGTACGTTCGCGCTGGGTGGACCAGAGCAGCTTCTGGGCGAGCAGCGTGAGCGTGCCGGCGAGGGCGATGCCGAGCAGATTGAGCAGCAACTGCTCGGTGGAGCCCCACGCCTGCTTGTACTCGTCGTAGCTGAAGGCCACGGCCGCGTTCGCCGCCGCGGGCACCGTCGTCACCGAGATCGCGACGCCGACCAGGGCGCCCGACTTCGATGAGGTGAGGGACAGGGTGCCCGCCGCGCCCGCGAGGACCGCCACCACGAACGAGAACCAGTCGGGGCGGTAGATGAAGTTCGTGTTCGGTCGCTCCGACTTCAGGGCGCTGTCGCTGAACAGGTTCACCGCGTCCATGAAGTAGCTGAACCCGACTGTCACCACCATCGCCACCGCGAAGCCCACGAGCAGCGCGGTCAGTGAGCGCAGGGCCAGGCGCGGGGCGCGCTGCACAAGGGCCGTGCAGAAGCCCGCGAGGGGGCCGAACTCGGGGCCGACCGCCATCGCGCCCACGATCAGGATCGCGTTGTCGAGGACCACACCGCAGGCCGCGATCATCGTGGCGAGCGTGATGAAGGCGACGTACGTGATCGAGAGCGTCGACTCCTCGTGGGTCGCGTCCGTGAGCTGCTCCCACAGGACCGCGTCCGCGCCCTCGCCCGGCGCCTCGTTCTCCGCCTTGTCCGCGCGCAGGGAGAGCGACAGGTCGATGTTCTCCAGAGCGATCGAGCCGGTCTTGTCGATGTCGAGCGCGCGCAGACCGCCGATCAGGGTGTCGCCCGCCTCACGGGCGACATCGCACATCACGACGTCGCCCGCCGGGTTGCGGGCCGCGCCCGGCATGACGGTGAGGTGCGTGGCGCCGACCGTCTTCTCGATCAGGCGCACCACGGCGTCCGTCCTGTCGGCCGGGGTGATCAGGCGCAGATGCAGCATGCGCGCAGCGTAGCCGGGGAGTCGGGCGGCTACAGCTTGCGCAGGCTCAGGCGTTGCACCTTGTGGTCGGGGCCTTTGCGTACGACGAGGGTCGCGCGGCCCCGCGTGGGGGCCACGTTCTCCACCAGGTTGGGCTTGTTGATGGTCCGCCAGGTGGTGCGGGCGTAGTCGAGCGCCTCTTCCTCCGAGACCTGGGTGTACTTGCGGAAGTATGAGGACGGGTTCTGGAAGGCCGTCGCGCGCAGCTTGCGGAAGCGGTTCAGGTACCAGCGCTCGATGTCCTCCGTGCGCGCGTCCACGTACACGCTGAAGTCGAAGTAGTCGGCGAGGCCGACGCGGGTGCGGCCGTCCTTGCCGGGGAGGGCCGGCTGGAGGACGTTCAGGCCCTCGACGATGAGGATGTCGGGGCGGCGGACCGAGAGGCGCTGGCCGGGCACGATGTCGTAGATCAGATGGGAGTAGACGGGGGCGGTGACTTCGTCTTTTCCGGCCTTGATGTCCGCCACGAAGCGGGTCAGCGCGCGGCGGTCGTACGACTCGGGGAAACCCTTGCGGGACATCAGGCCGCGGGCCTCAAGCTCCTTGGTGGGGAGCAGGAAGCCGTCCGTCGTCACGAGCTCGACGCGGGGGTGCTCGGGCCAGCGGGAGAGGAGGGCCTGGAGGAGGCGGGCGACGGTGGACTTGCCGACCGCGACCGAGCCCGCGACCCCTATGACGAAGGGGGTTCCGGACTGGGACCCCTTCTCGCCGAGGAAGGTGTTGAGGGCGCCGCGCAGGCCGTCCGTCGCGCCCACGTAGAGGTTGAGGAGGCGGGAGAGCGGGAGGTAGATGTCCCGCACCTCGTCGAGGTCGATGACGTCACCGAGGCCGCGGAGCTTCTCCAGCTCTTCCGCTGTGAGGGGCAGGGGTGTCTTCTCGCGGAGTGCACTCCACTCGGCGCGGGTGAGGTCGACGTAGGGAGTCGCCTCCGGCTTGTGCCGGTGGGCGCTCCGGGGTGCCGTCGGGGGCACGGAGACCGAAGAGATCACAGTCCATTGTTACGGCTGTTTGAACGGGGCGGAGCGTGGGGTGCGTCACCCTGCGGGGCTCGGGCGGGGCTCTAGGCTGCTGCCCGTGATTATTGGGGTTGGTATCGACGTGGCCGAGATCGATCGGTTCGGTGCGTCGCTCGAGCGCACGGCCGGGATGGCCGAGCGGTTGTTCGTTGAGCGGGAGTTGTGGCTGCCGAGCGGGGAACGGCGGGGCACCGCGTCGCTTGCCGCGCGGTTCGCGGCGAAGGAGGCGCTGGCCAAGGCGCTGGGGGCGCCTGCGGGGCTGCGCTGGACGGACGCGGAGGTGTTCGTCGAGGAGAGCGGGCAGCCGCGGCTGCGGGTGAAGGGGACGGTGGCCGCGCGGGCCGCCGAGTTGGGGGTCCGGCAGTGGCATGTCTCGCTCAGCCATGACGCGGGGGTGGCTTCTGCTGTGGTGATAGCTGAGGGGTAGGGGTAGGGGTTTTGGCCGTTGGTTGATCGCTGCGGGACGTCTTGGCGGCTGACAGACTCGGGACATGCGTACTGCGTACAGAGTGGGGACGGTCAGGGCCGCCGAGCGGTCGTCGATGGCTCGGCTGCCGGAGGGTGCCTTGATGCAGCGGGCCGCCGCCGGGCTCGCGGTGGTCTGCGCCCAGGTGCTCGGCAAGGTGTACGGGGCCCGTGTCGTGCTGCTTGTGGGCAGCGGGGACAACGGGGGCGACGCGCTGTACGCCGGGGCCCGCCTTGCGCGGCGCGGGGCCGGGGTCAGCGCGGTGCTGCTCTCGCCCGAGCGGGCGCACGCGGGCGGGCTCGCCGCGTTCCGTGCCGCCGGGGGACGGGTGGCTGCCGCGGAGGGCGCGGCAGGCGCTCTTCGGGGTGTCGATCTTGTCGTCGACGGGATCGTGGGCATCGGGGGGAAGGGCGGGCTGCGGGCCGGGGCCGCTCAAGTGGTGGGCCTGGTGCGGGAGTCGGGGGTGCCCGTCGTCGCCGTCGATCTGCCGAGCGGTGTCGACGCCGACAGCGGAGAGGTGGCCGGGGATGCCGTGCGGGCGGACGTCACGGTGACCTTCGGGGCGTACAAGCCGGGGCTGCTGATCGATCCCGGGCGGGAGTACGCCGGTGTCGTGCGGCTGGTGGACATCGGGCTCGGAGCGGTGCTCGGGGCTCCTGAGGTGGAGGCTCTTCAGTACGAGGACGTGGCCGCGCTGTTGCCGCGGCCTACGGGGGAGAGCGACAAGTACCGGCGGGGCGTGGTGGGTGTCGTCGCCGGGTCGGCGCGGTATCCGGGGGCCGCGGTGCTCGCGGTCGCGGGTGCGCTGCGGGGTGGGGCGGGGGCCGTGCGGTACGTCGGGCCTGCCGTGGACGCGGTGATCGCCCGGTTCCCCGAGGCGCTTGTCTCCGAGGGGGCGCCGTCCAAGGCAGGGCGGGTGCAGGCGTGGGTCGTCGGGCCGGGGCTCGGGGACGAGGCGGGGCGTCTTCAGGACGTGGTCGCCGCGGATGTGCCGGTGCTGATCGACGCGGACGGGCTGCGGCTTGTCGAGGCCGAGGTGGTGCGGGGGCGGTCCGCGCCGACTCTGCTGACGCCGCATGCGGGGGAGGCGGCGGCGCTGCTTGGGGTCTCGCGGGAGGAAGTGGAGCGGGGGCGGTTGGCGGCTGTGCGGGAGCTGGCGGGGCGGTATGGGGCGACGGTGCTCTTGAAGGGGTCTACGACGCTGGTGGCCGGGGGTGCGGGCCGTGGCGGGGGTGCTGATGGCGGGGGTGTGGTGCGGGTCAATCCGACGGGGACGCCGTGGCTTGCGACTGCGGGCAGTGGGGATGTGCTTTCGGGGCTCGCCGGGTCGTTGCTGGCGGCGGGGCTCTCGGCGGAGGATGCGGGGTCGGTGGGGGCGTATCTCCATGGGCTTGCCGCTCGGCATGCGGCGGATGGGGCGCCGGCGGGGGCGCAGGACGTTGCGGCGGCGCTTCCGGTGGCTTGGCGGGACGTACGGGGGTAGGCCTGCGGCCTCGGGCTGCTTGTTGTCCCGCCGCTTCGCGGCGGATCTTCGGGTGGGTGTGCCGCGGACGGAGTCGGTGACGGCGGCCACGTCCCGTTTCCGGTTGCAGCGCGCGGGTGGGAGGTCTCAGGCGAGCTCTCGCACGGAGCGATGCAAGCGCGGATCCTGGTGCCCCGAGCGAGTCCGGAACGTGCGCGCCGGCGCTAAGCGCTCCGCGGGAAGTGCCGCGAGGATGCCGTCGCTCGTCTGCGGCTGTGTCGTGGCTGGCCGCTCCCCCAAGTTCTCGGCTTCGCTCGAACAGGGGGGACCCCCTTCGCGGCGGAGCCGCACATGTCACAGCCCCGCGCCCCTTCGGGGCGCCAAAGCCGCTTAGCCACAACAGGCCGCGCGGGCCACCGAAAAAAGTTCGCGGCCGTGGCGGCGTGGGCCGAGGGCGTCACCCTTTGGGTGAAGCTGCCGCGCGGCTCAGCGCCCCGCACACGCCCCGCAGGGTTCGCTCATCGCATGATCAGTCAGACCGTCCGGTGCGGGCTCTCCCTGCTCCTTGCGATGGCCGCCGCCATCCCCGCGGGGTCGCCCGCCATCGCCGAACCCCCGCCGCCGCACCCCGCCTTCCCCGCGGCCGGCGTCCCGCTCCCTCCGCCATACCCCTGGCAGCAGGACACCCCGGACCAGGCCCTGGCGCCGGACATCTACACCCCCAGTGCCGAAGAAGACGCCATCGAACCGGCTCCCGCCCGCGGCGAAGAGCTCATCGAATCCGTGCCGCCCGGCGAAGTCGTCATGAAGAAGTGCCCCACGCGCGCGTACCGCGTCGCCTGTGTCGATCTGCGGCGGCAGTTGATGTGGGTGCAGAAGGGGAAGCGCGTGCTGCTCGGGCCCGTGCCCGTGCGGAGCGGGCGGGCCGGGTACGTGACCCGTACCGGGTGGCACAAGGTCTACTGGAAGCACAAGAACCACTGGTCGTCGATCTATGAGACGCCGATGCCCTACAGCCAGTTCTTTGACGGCGGGCAGGCCTTCCACGGCATCTATAGCAGCATCCACAACCCGCCCGGCTCGCACGGCTGCGTGAACCTGCGGCTCGACGACGCACGCCGGCTGTGGAGGACGCTGCACAAGGGAGACCGGGTCTACGCGTGGGGGCGCAGGCCCGGGACCTGAGGCGCGCGGCTGCGAGGGTGTCGGTGGGCTCTGAGAGACTGGTCGGCGTTATGACTGAGACCGCACCCTTGCGTGCCCGCGCCGAGATCGATTTGGCCGCCCTCCGGGCCAATGTGCGGACTTTGCGTGCCCACGCGCCAGGCGCCGCGTTCATGGCCGTCGTGAAGGCGAATGCGTACGGACATGGAATGGTGCCCTGCGCGCGGGCCGCGATCGAGGCCGGTGCCACCTGGGTGGGCACCGCGACCCCCGAGGAGGCGCTCGCGCTGCGTGCCGCCGGGATCCAGGGGCGTCTGATGTGCTGGCTGTGGACCCCGGGCGGGCCCTGGCGTGAGGGCGTCGAGGCCGATCTCGACATGTCGGTGAGTGGTCTTTGGGCGTTGCGCGAGGTGACGGCCGCCGCGCGAGAGGCCGGGCGCACGGCGCGTATTCAGTTGAAGGCCGACACGGGGCTCGGGCGGGGCGGCTGTATGCCGGGTGACTGGCCCGAGCTCGTCTCGCAGGCGCTGCAGGCCGAGGGCGAGGGGCTCGTGCGCGTCACCGGGCTCTGGTCGCACTTCGCGTGCGCCGACGAGCCGGGGCATCCCTCCATCGCCGCCCAGCTCGAACTCTTCCGCGAGATGGTCGCCGCCGCCGAGGAGCGGGGGATCCGGCCCGAGGTGCGGCACATCGCCAACTCGCCGGGCACGCTCACGCTGCCGGAGACCCATTTCGATCTCGTACGGCCCGGCATCGCGATGTACGGGATCTCGCCGAGCCCCGAGGTGGGGACGCCGGAGGACTTCGGCCTGCGTCCCGTCATGACGCTCAGCGCCTCGCTCGCCCTGGTGAAGCACGCCCCCGGGGGGCACGGCGTCAGTTACGGGCATCACTACGTCACGCCCGGGGAGACCACCCTGGGCCTCGTCCCCTTGGGGTACGGGGACGGGATCCCGCGGCACGCATCGGGCACCGGACCCGTTCTCGTCGGCGGCAAGTGGCGCACGGTCGCCGGGCGTGTGGCGATGGACCAGTTCGTGGTCGACCTCGGCGGTGACGAGCCGCCGGTCGGTTCCGAAGCCGTCCTGTTCGGCCCCGGCGACCGGGGCGAGCCGACCGCCGAGGACTGGGCGCAGGCGGCGGGCACCATCGCGTACGAGATCGTCACCCGCATCGGTTCGAGGGTTCCGCGCGTCTATGTGAATGAGCGGTCCGAGAAGGACGAACGGCTCGACGACTGAGGAGGAGCGGCACGTGAGCGAGAGCAGCACGGGGGCGGCCGCGGAAGCGGTGACGGAAGTCGCCGCTGCGGCCGGGAACTGGCGCAGGGCCGGCATCGCCGGTGCCGCGATAGGTGTCGTCGCGGCGGGCGCCGCGGCCGGTGTCGCCATCGAGCGGCTGACCGTCGGCCGCGGCATGCGCAAGAAGGCACGGCTCGCGCTCGACGCGTCGGGTCCGTACGGATCGCTGCGCGGCATGCCGGGCAAGGCGTACGCGGACGACGGCACGGAGCTCTCGTACGAGGTCGACGAGGTCGAGGCGGAGAGTGCGCAGGCACCGCGGCGGCGCAGGCTCTTCGGGCGCAAGGTGCCTGCTCCGGTCACCGTCGTCTTCAGCCATGGCTACTGCCTGAGTCAGGACTCCTGGCACTTCCAGCGGGCCGCCCTGCGCGGTGTCGTGCGGTGTGTCTACTGGGACCAGCGCAGCCACGGCCGGTCCGGGCGCGGCGTCGCGCAGCTGGAGGACGGGAAGCCGGTCTCCATCGACCAGTTGGGGCGGGACCTGAAGGCCGTCATCGACGCAGCCGCGCCGGAGGGGCCGCTGGTCCTTGTCGGGCACTCCATGGGCGGCATGACGACGATGGCGCTTGCCGACCAGTTCCCCGAACTGATCCGCGAGCGGGTCGTGGGCGCCGCCCTTGTCGGTACGTCGTCGGGGCGGCTCGGCCAGGTCAACTTCGGGCTTCCGGTGGCCGGGATGAACGCCGTCCGGCGCGTCCTGCCCGGCGTGCTGAAGGCGCTGGGCTCTCAGGCCGACCTGGTGGAGCGGGGGCGGCGGGCCACATCCGATCTGTTCGCGGGGATCATCAAGCGCTACTCGTTCTCGTCGAAGGACGTGGACCCGGCGATCTCGCGGTTCGCCGAGCGGATGATCGAGTCGACGCCGATCGACGTGGTCGCGGAGTTCTATCCGGCGTTCGCCGAGCACGACAAGGCGGAGGCGCTGCGGTACTTCGCCGAGCTGCCGGTGCTCGTGCTCGCGGGGGAGAAGGACCTGGTGACGCCGAGCGAGCACAGCGAGGCGATCGCCGATCTGCTCCCGGAGGCCGAGTTCGTGCTCGTACCGGACGCGGGGCATCTGGTCATGCTGGAGCACCCCGAAGTGGTCACCGACCGGCTCGCGGACCTGCTGGCGAGGGCCGGTGCCGTCCCTGCGGCGGCGGATGCGCGGACCTCGAGCGGCTGACGCAGCGGCTAACGTGGTCGGTATGGAAGCACCGCACGAGGCGACCCCCGCCACCACCCTCAAGATCACCGTCAACTCGCCCGAGCAGATGGGCGAGTTGGGCCGTCGGCTTGCCAAACTGCTGCTCCCCGGCGACCTCGTGATGCTCTCCGGCGAGCTCGGCGCGGGCAAGACGACCCTGACCCGGGGCCTCGGCGAGGGCCTCGGCGTACGGGGCGCCGTCACGTCCCCGACCTTCGTCATCGCCCGCGTCCACCCGTCACTCGGCGACGGACCGCCGCTGGTGCATGTGGACGCGTACCGCCTGGGCGGCGGGCTCGACGAGATGGAGGACCTCGACCTCGATGTCTCGCTGCCCGAATCGGTGATCGTCGTGGAGTGGGGTGACGGCAAGGTCGAGGAGCTCTCCGACGATCGGCTGCGCGTGCTGATTCACCGGGCGGTGGGCGATACGACCGACGAGGTGCGGGAAGTGACGCTGAGCGGCGTCGGGGCGCGCTGGGCGGAGGCGGACCTCACGCTGCTGGCCGCGTAGTCCCGTGCGGGGCCTTTGCTTTCGTACGTTTCACTGAAGGTTCCGACAAGGCGTCGGGAAGATGTTGCGCGGGGCGCTCTGCGCGTGGTCACATGGATACCGGTACAGGTTAGGTCTACCTAACCATGTCTGCCCCGGAGCCCCAGGAGGCGCCCATGTCGGCTTCTGAACGTGACGCGCGGCGGGCCCCTGGGCCTTCGGGCGTTTCCATGAGCGTGCTGTTGGCTTCGTGTGCGGCGGCCAGGGCGGTGTCTACGCCGCCGCGTGCGCCGGAGCGGCAGCCCCGGGAGCGGAAGAGCGCCTAGGAGTCTGCCTCGGGGGCGCCATGCGCGGCTGCGGGTGCGTCTTGGTTGCTCGCGCAGTTCCCCGCGCCCCTTTGGGGCGCTCCAGCGGGGCGCCTCTTCGGGACCCTAGGGAACGACCACTACCTTCGCGCTGATCGTTGCGAACTCCCACATCGCGTTGCCGTTCTCTCGGGACTGGCGGATGCCGCCCGTCTTCTTCGACGGGTCCGGCTTCGGGGTCGAGCCGTCCACCGCCGAGCTGAAGCCGATCGCGATGCCGTCCACGCTGGTGAAGCGCACGACGTGCTCGATCGGCACGCCGTCCGTTCCGGTGACCGTCCCGGAGCGCGAGCTGACGGCGTACGTACCCGGTACGGGGTCCACCGTGCTCGGCGTGACCTTGTACGTGCGCTGCGCCTTGCCGGAGGCCTTGACCAGCCACACGCGGTCATCGCCCACCGAGTAGATGACCCGCTCGCCCGTGCCGGACTGCGCGGGGACCGCCTTCGGGTGGGCCTTGTCCTTCGGGGAGCGTGACGCGGAGGCCGACGGGTCGGCGTCCGGCTTCCGGCCCGCCAGGTGGTCCGGCGCGCTGGCCGACGCCTGGTACGCGAGGAAGCCGACCGCGGCGAGCGCGGCGGCGGTGAGCCCGGCCACGAATCCCGAGCTGCTCCTGGACAACTGCGCCACCCTCTTCGTACTCCGCACGGCTACGCGTTGACGGTAGCAGCAGGCGTGCGGCTTCCCCGGTCGGCCGTGCGCCGTGCGCCGGAGCCGTAGGCTGTTCGCGTGCTCTTGCTCGCTCTGGATACCGCAACCCCCGCCGTCACCGTCGCCCTGCACGACGGGTCGTCCGTCGTCGCAGCCTCCAGTCAGGTGGACGCCCGCCGTCACGGCGAGCTGCTGCTGCCGGCCGTCGACCGAGTGCTCGCCGAAGCGGGGCTGAGACTCGACGCGGTGACCGGCATCGTCGTCGGCGTGGGCCCCGGCCCCTACACCGGTCTGCGCGTCGGCCTGATGACCGCCGACACCTTCGGCCTCGCGCTCGGTGTGCCGGTGCACGGCGTGTGCACGCTCGACGGCCTCGCGTACGAGTCCGGCATCGAGAGCGGCCCCTTCGTCGTCGCCACGGACGCGCGGCGCAAGGAGGTCTACTGGGCGCGCTACGCGGACCCGCGCACCCGCCTCACCGACGCCGCCGTGGACCGGCCCGCGGACATCGCGGAAGCGGTGGCGGGGCTGCCCGCCGTCGGCGCCGGCGCGGTGCTCTACCCCGACACCTTCCCGGACGCCCGTGCCCCCGAGCACGTCTCGGCGGCCTCGCTCGCCTCGCTCGCCGCGGAGAAGCTCGCCACCGGCGAGGAGCTGATGGCCCCCAGGCCGCTCTACCTGCGCCGCCCTGACGCGCAGGTCCCCAAGAACTACAAGGTGGTCACCCCCAAGTGACGTCCGTGACGACAGTTGTCCTGCGCGAGATGCGCTGGTGGGACATCGATCCCGTCTTCGTCCTCGAGAAGGAGCTCTTCCCGGACGACGCCTGGTCGCGCGGCATGTTCTGGTCCGAGCTCGCCCACGCGCGCGGCCCGCTCGCCACCCGCCGCTATGTGGTGGCCATGGACGGCGAACGGCTCGTCGGGTACGCGGGGCTCGCCTCGGCCGGCGACCAGGCCGACGTACAGACCATCGCCGTGGCCCCGAGCCACTGGGGCACGGGGCTCGGCTCCCGGCTCCTGACCGATCTGCTGAGCGCGGCGACGGCCTTCGAGTGCGCCGAGGTCATGCTGGAAGTGCGGGTCGACAACACACGGGCGCAGAAGCTGTACGAGCGCTTCGGCTTCGAGCCCATCGGCTTCAGACGCGGCTACTACCAGCCGGGCAACGTGGACGCCCTGGTGATGCGCCTGACCGATCCATCAACCTCAGTGAATCCCGTGCAAGGAACCGACACCCATGGCTGACGAACCGCTCGTACTCGGCATCGAGACCTCCTGCGACGAGACCGGCGTCGGCATCGTCCGCGGCACCACCCTGCTCGCCGACGCCGTGGCCTCCAGCGTCGACGAGCACGCACGCTTCGGCGGTGTCGTGCCCGAGGTCGCATCGCGCGCGCACCTGGAGGCGATGGTGCCGACCATCGACCGCGCCCTGAAGGAAGCGGGCGTGACGGCGAAGGACCTGGATGGCATCGCGGTGACCGCGGGGCCCGGGCTCGCGGGTGCACTCCTTGTGGGCGTATCGGCGGCCAAGGCGTACGCGTACGCGCTCGGCAAGCCGCTCTACGGCGTGAACCACCTGGCCTCGCACATCTGCGTCGACCAGCTGGAGCACGGCACGCTGCCGGAGCCGACGATGGCGCTGCTCGTGTCGGGCGGCCACTCCTCGCTGCTCCTGTCCGCCGACATCACGTCGGACGTGCGTCCGCTGGGCGCGACCATCGACGACGCGGCGGGCGAGGCCTTCGACAAGATCGCGCGGGTGCTGAATCTGGGCTTCCCGGGCGGTCCCGTCATCGACCGGTACGCGAAGGAGGGCGACCCGAGCGCGATCACCTTCCCGCGCGGGCTCACCGGGCCGCGCGACCCCGCGTACGACTTCTCCTTCTCCGGTCTGAAGACGTCCGTCGCGCGCTGGATCGAGGCCAAGCGGGCCGCGGGCGAGGACGTCCCGGTGCGTGACGTGGCGGCGTCCTTCCAGGAGGCGGTCGTCGACGTGCTGACCCGCAAGGCCGTGCGGGCCTGCAAGGACGAGGGCGTCGACCACCTGATGATCGGCGGCGGCGTGGCAGCCAACACCCGTCTGCGTGCGCTCGCGCAGGAGCGCTGCGAGGCGGCCGGTATCCGCCTTCGGGTGCCGCGGCCGAAGCTGTGCACGGACAACGGCGCGATGGTCGCCGCGCTCGGTGCGGAGATGGTGGCCAGGAATCGCTCGGCCTCGGCCTGGGACCTGTCCGCGGACTCCTCGCTCCCGGTGACGGAGCCGCATGTGCCGGGCCACACGCACGATCACTCCCATGAACACGATCACTCCCACGATCATGTGCACGAGGTCAGCAAGGAGAACCTGTACTCGTGACCGTCGCGCTGATGTGGGAGGCCCGCGCCGCCGAAGGGCGGGGCGACGAGCTGCTCGCCTGGGCGCGCGCGCAGGTCCTGGACGGTGCGCCGGTCCGGCGGGAGAGCTTCCGCGCCCCGCAGGACCGGGTGCTCGTGCTGACGTGGTGGGACGCCGCGTACGACGCCGACCTTCCCGAACTGCCGGAGCCCGCACCCGAGTTGGTGACCCGGGCCGTGCACAGGTGGCGGTTCGAGTCGGTCGGCGTGGACTGACCGGCTGCTCCTCGGGCTACTCCTCGGGCGTGCGGAGCAGCGTCACCACGGCCACGATCATGAGCGGGACCGTCAGGAACGTCGTCAGGAGCGCCAGCGTGCCGACGGTGCTGTCGAAGTAGGCGTCGAACTGGCCGTCGGCGAAAACCGGCACCAGGCCGCGCACGTCCAGGTACAGCGAGATGAACGCCAGCGTCAGCGCGGCACCGCGGGCGGCCGCGAAGCCGCGCAGCAGGAAGATGCCGACCAGCAGCGGCGCCATCACCATGGCGATGGTGTGGAACGTGTACGGGATCGACGGGCCGTGCGAGGCGTCGACCACGTTGCGGAAGAAGTCCTCCGCGCTCGTGTTGCCGCCGTACGTGCCGCCCACGAGATACACCTCGGAGCGCGTGAGCCGGTAGACGAGCCAGCCGAACGCTGCGGCGCCGCACAGCAGCAGGGAGACGCCGGCGGCGATGAACCCTGGCCGGGTCGTCGCCGGGCGGTAGCCCGGAATCGGCGGTCCGTAGCCGGCGGGTCCGTGGCCGCCGGGCGTCGCATCGTGCGGGGCGGCGTACGGAGTGCCGTATCCGGCGTTCGGAGCGCCGTACCCGGCGTGCGGCGCGCCGATCGGCTGCGGGCCGCCCGCGAGCCGGCCCGCGCGCACCATCTCGATCAGGACCCCGGTGCCCACGATGAGCCCCGCCACGCGGAAGACGATGAGCCAGGTTCCGTAGTCGAGCTGGTCGAACATCGACCGGTACCCGTCGGAGACCGCGAGCCCCACAAGTTCCCGCAGCGACAGTCCGATCAGGACCACCGCGAGCAGCATCAGCGCCCCGCGCGCCACGCGTCGCCGCCCGAGCGCGAGTGCACCCGCCACCAGGGCGGCGGTGATCAGCGCCCAGTCGTTCGGCGTCTGCGCCCAGGGGACCAGGCCCGCCCGCGGGTCCCAGAGGGCCTTGAAGAAGTCCCCCTCGTCCTGGCCGCGTTGGCTCGTCTCGTACGCGATCCAGCCCGCGGCCGCGAGCGCGTACAGGATGACGGCGCCGCCCATCCGCAGATACGCCGGTCCGTCCGCCCCGTACACGCGGCTTCTCGTGGCCTGCGCCGTCGATCCCTGGCTCAGCATCGCCATCTGTTCCCCCGATGAACGTTTAGGTGCGTTCCGCCTGCCCCAGGAGCCCGTCGATGACCGCTCCCAACTGCTTGGACACGTCGTAGTCCGCAGTCAGTTCCAGCCAGCTATCGGCGAGTGCGGTCATGTGGGGCAGCTCATCGGCGTCCGCGTCCGTGATCATTTCGGGGAAGTGGCGCCTGCGGTCGGGTTCCTCGGCGCGGCGTGCCATCGCCTGACGGAAGACCAGATCGCCGTACACGCAGTGCCAGATGGTGCGGTAGGCGGCGACGGCCTGACCCGGGGTGAGTCCGAGCGTCATCGCCGAGCCGACGATCTCCTCGACCATCCACAGCGCGCCCTTGTCGGTGAGATCGCCGAGGCTCAGGACCTCGACCACCCAGGGCATGCGCGCCAGCGTGCCGTGCATGTGCACGGAGACCGCGAGCATCCGGTCGCGCGGGTCGTCGGGCAGCTCGGGGCGGGGGACCGAGTCGGCCGTGCCGGACAGGGTGAGCATCAGGAGCTCGTCCTTGTCGCGTACGTGGTGGTAGAGCGCCATCGGGGTCGTGCCGACCTCCTTGGCGACCCGGCGCATGCTGAGCGCGGCGACGCCCTCCTCCTGGAGGATGCGGCGCGCGATGGCGACGATCGTGTCGAGGTCGATGCGGCTGGGGCGGCCGCGTTTCTTCTTCTCTGTTTCAGCTGCCACGTGGCTCATTGTCGCGCCTGCCGCCGTGCCAGGCCCCGGCGCGCGGCACATCCCGATTGATTTTCTATACGCGTATAGTAATGTGCCTGGGCATGGTGAAAACTGCTGACTCGACGCCCTCGCACACCCGTTGGCTGCTGCCGGTGCTGCTCACCGTGCAGTTCCTCGTCTCGCTCGACATGTCCGTCGTGAACATCGCCCTGCCCGACATCGGCGACGACCTCGGCTTCGGAGCCGATTCACTGATCTGGGTGGTCAACGCCTACGCGCTGGCCTTCGGCGGCCTCCTCATGCTCGGCGGGCGGCTCGCCGACCTGGTGGGGCGGCGGCGCACCCTGATCGCCGGCTTCGCGGTCTTCGGCGCCGCGAGCCTGGCGGGCGGTCTCGCCGGCACTCCGGGGCAGCTCGTCGCGGCGCGGGCCGTGCAGGGCGCGGGCGCGGCGGCGCTCGCACCCGTCGCCCTCGCGCTGATCACCGTCAACTACGAGGCGGGGGCCGCGCGTTCGCGGGCGCTCGGGCTCTGGGGGGCGTCGGGAGCGCTCGGCGGTGCGGTCGGCGTGATGGCGGGCGGACTGCTCACGGACTGGGCCGGCTGGCGCTCCGTGATGCTGATCAATGTCCCGGTGGTGCTCGCCGCGCTCCTCCTCTCGCGCGGCGGCGTGCCCGCCGACCGACGCACCGGGCCCGCGCCGCGCCTCGACGTGGTGGGGGCGCTGCTCGTCACGGCGGGCATGGCGGTACTGGTCCTCGGGCTCGTGCGTACGGAGACGTACGCATGGGGATCCGGTACGACCCTGGGCACGCTGGGCGCGGCGGCGGTGCTGCTCGCCGCCTTCGCCGTCGTCGAGTCCCGCAAGCGGGATCCGCTGCTGCGGCTCGGCCTGCTCACCCACCGGCCCGTGCTCTCCGCGAACGCCTTCGCGCTCCTGATGTCGTCGGGGCAGTTCGCCGCCTTCTACTTCACCTCGCTCTACCTCCAGGAGGTGCTTTCGTACGGGCCGACGACGGCGGGAGCGGCCTTCCTGCCGTTCTGTGTGGGCGTCGTCGCAGGGTCGGTGATCTCGGCGCGGACCGTGGTGCGCTTCGGGGAGCGGGCACTTCTGGTGACCGGCGGACTCCTCGGGGCGGCGGGGCTCGCCTGGTTCGGGCTCACGGTGGGCGTCGACGGCACGTTCCTCAACTCCATCCTGGGGCCCTCGATGGTCGCGAGCGTGGGCATCGGCATGTGCTTCGTGCCGCTGGGCACGGCCGCGACGTCGGGTGTCGCCGCGGAGGAGACCGGCATGGCGTCGGGGCTGCTCAACAGCTCCCGCCAGCTGGGCGGCTCGCTGGGGCTCGCGGTCCTGGCCACGGTGGCGTCGGGGGTCACGGGGGACGGGCGCGGGACAGGGGCGCTGGCCGACGGATACGCGACGGCGTTCTGGGTCGCGGCGGCGCTCCTCGTCGCGGCCGCGCTTGCGACAGCGATGCTGCATCGCGCGCCCGCACGGCCCCGACCTGCGCAGACGCATGCCCAGGAAGAAACTTCGAAGAATCTCGGCGACGATGTCGATCCGGGCGTCTCCCGTTCGACGCATGGGTGAGAGGCGGGAAGAAGCCCCGCCCGCGCACCGAATGGAGAACCGGTCATGCCGCGCTACCTGACGATGATCCGCATCGACGAGAAGAACGCGCCCGAGGGCGGCCCGAGCCCCGAGATGGGGCAGCGCATGGGCGAGCTGCTCGAAGAGATCACCAAGGCGGGCGTCATGCTCGACACCGCCGGCCTCACGCCCACGTCCCAGGCCTCCCGGGTGCACTGGGAGGGCGGCCGCCTCTCCGTCACGGACGGGCCGTTCACCGAGGCCAAGGAGGTCGTCGGCGGCTACTCGATCTCACAGTGCAAGGACAAGGCCGAGGCGATCGAGTGGGCAAGCCGCTTCCTGAAGACCCATGACGAGGAGTGGACGGTGACGGCGGAGGTCCGGGAGATCGCGGAGGGCTGAGTCTTTGCGGTGCGCCGTGTCTTTGCGGTTTTGCGGTGCCTGGCGCAGGGTGCTCTGATGGTTGGCCGTGACGGCCCACTCTTCTGAGCACCCTCGCCCTTCCGAGCGCCCTTGCCCGGACGCCTCCCGCGGCGCCATCGACACCGTCTTCCGGATCGAGTCGCCGCGCGTCGTCGCCGGTGTCGCGCGGATCGTGCACGACGTGGGCATCGCCGAAGAACTGGCACAGGACGCGCTGGTCGCCGCGCTCGAACAGTGGCCGGCGACCGGCGTCCCCGACAACCCGGGCGCCTGGCTGATGACCACGGCCAAGCGCCGCGCCATCGACCTCGTACGCCGCAGGGAGCGCTACGCGCGCAAGCTGGCGGAGATGGGCCGCGACCTGGAGGCGGCGCCGCCGTCCGCCGCCGACCCGGCCGACGCCGACCCGGCCGACGCCGACCCCGACGACATCGACGACGACCTCCTCCGTCTCGTCTTCACCGCCTGCCACCCGGTGCTCTCCGCCGAGGCCCGCATCGCGCTCACGCTGCGGCTGCTCGGCGGTCTGACGACGGCGGAGATCGCCCGCGCGATGCTGGTCCCCGAGCCGACGGTGGCCCAGCGCGTGGTGCGCGCGAAACGCACCCTCGCCGCCAGAGGGGTGCCCTTCGAAGTTCCGTACGGCCCCGACCGCGAGGCCCGCCTCGGATCGGTCCTGGAGGTCATCTACCTCATCTTCAACGAGGGGTACGCGGCCACGGAGGGCGACGACTGGCTGCGCCCTTCCCTCTGCGAGGACGCGCTCCGCCTTGCCCGCGTGCTGTCCGGTTTGATGCCGAAGGAGCCCGAAGTGCACGGCCTGGCGGCGCTGTTGGAGCTCCAGGCCTCGCGCGCGGCGGCGCGGACGGGCCCGGCGGGCGAGCCGGTGCTCCTCGCGGAACAGAACCGCCGCCGGTGGAACCAGGCGCTGATCCGGCGCGGTTTCGCGGCGCTCGCGCGGGCACGGGCGGTGGCCACGGGTGGCCCTGGCCCGTACGCCCTGCAGGCCGCGATCGCCGCGAACCACGCGAACGCGGCTTCGTACGAGGAGACGGACTGGGCCCAGATCGCCGCCCTGTACGCCCTGTTGGCCGAGCGGGCGCCCTCGCCGGTGGTCGAACTGAACCGCGCGGTGGCGGTGTCGATGGCGGTCGGCCCCGGCGAGGCGCTGCCCCTGGTGGACGCGCTGACCTCTGAACCGGCCCTGAAGGGCTACCACTTGCTGCCGAGCGTGCGGGGCGATCTGCTGCTGCGCCTCGGCCGCAGGGCGGAGGCGCGGGAGGAGTTCGAGCGGGCGGCGGGGCTTGCGCGGAATGGGAGGGAGCGGGAGTTGTTGCTGGGGAGGGCGGCCGACTGCTGAGGTTTCGCTGGGAGGTTCAGAGTCTGCGGGTCCGCTGTGGCTGGTCGCGCCCACGCGGCGGAGCCGCATGTGTCACAGCCCCGCGCCCCTTACGGGGCCGGGTGCCCGATCAGCATCGTCGGTGCCCCGCCCACCCGCGTGAGGAAAACCGTCGCCGAGTTCTTGCCCTGCGGCTTCACCTTCCGGCGCAGTTCCTCCGGCTCCACCGCCGACCCCCGCTTCTTCACCGTCAGGATCCCGACCTCACGCTCCTTCAGCAGCGCCTTCAACTTCTTCACCCCGAAGGGGAGTTGATCGGTGATCTCGTACGCCACCGCGTACGGCGTCTCATGCAGCGAGTCCGAAGTGACGTACGCGATCGTCTCGTCGACAAGACCGCCCTCGACCCGCGCCGCCACCTCCGCCACCAGATGCGCACGGATGACGGCGCCGTCCGGCTCGTACAGATAGCGCCCCACCGCCCGCACCTCCGGATCCGGCAGCATCGCGTCGAGCGAGGACCACAGCGAGGCCCCGGAGGGCAGCAGCGTCGCGCGGTGCGAGGCGGGGGAGTCGGTGCCGAACCACAGCACGGCCTCCTTCACGTCCCCGCCGTCCGAGATCCACTCCGCCGCGGCGTCGTCCGGCACCGCCTCGTGCGGAATCCCGGGAGCGATCTTCAGCGCCGCGTGCGGCGCCTTGCGGGCGGCCTCGATGGCCCAGGAGAGGGGCGGCGAGTAGGCCTCGGGGTCGAAGATGCGGCCCCGCCCGCCCCGCCGGGCCGGGTCCACGAAGACCGCGTCGTACGCGGATGCGTCCACCTCGGTGACATCGCCCTCGCGGACCTCGATCAACTCGGCGAGCCCAAGGGCCTCCGCGTTCGCGCGCGCCACCGCGCAGGTCAGCGGGTCACGGTCGACGGCGAGGACGGCGATCCCGGCCCGCGCGAGCGCGATCGCGTCGCCGCCGATGCCACAGCAGAGGTCGGCGAGACTGCGTACGCCCAGTGCCTTGAAGCTCTCCGCGCGGTGCACGGCCACGCTCGTCCGCGTCGCCTGCTCGACGCCGTTCGGCGTGAAGAACATCCGCCCCGCGTCCTCGGCGCCGAACTTCGCCACCGCACGCCGCCGCAGCCGCGCCTGCGCGAGCACCGCCGTGACCAACTCCGCCGGGTGCTCGCGGCGAAGGCGGGTTGCGACGGCCAGCTCCCGCGCCGGATCGGCCTCCCGCACCTCGTCGAGATCGAGCAGAGACCGGCCCTCGGGGGTGAGCAGCGCGGAGAAGGAGGCCAGGGCGTGGTCGAGGTCGTTCACCCGGCCCATTGTGGGCCAGTCGGTGGATGGTGCGCGCGCGACGGCGGTGTCGGCCCTTCATCAGGGCCGTGAGCTGCAAAGATCCGGCGCCATGCAACTAGTACGACAAAATGATCAATACGGCAGAAGGTGGAAGCGACGGAAGAACCAGGCACGGCTCACCGTGGCTGCCCTCACCGCCGCCGCGATCGCCTCCGGCTGTGCCTTCGGAGGCGAGGACGGCGTGCAGCCCGCCCCCGGCCGGCAGCGCCTCGACGCCCCGCCGGCCCGCGCCCTCGACTCCTACGCCCAGAAGCTCCGCGTCGCCCAGGTCGCCCGCGCCGCCACCGCGAAACGCTGGGGCCTGACGAAGACCCCGCTGGCCGCTCCCGCGGCACCCGCCAAGAAGCCGCGGATCACCACCCGCAAGGGCTTCGAGGTCAAGGGTCAGGCGGGCCTGCCGCCCGTCTTCACGACCATCCCGACCAAGAAGAAGATCGTCTTCCTGACCATCGACGACGGCGCCGAGAAGGACCCGGCGCTGCTGAAGATGATGAGCGAGCTGAAGATCCCGTACACCGCGTTCCTCAGCGACTACCTGGTCAAGGAGGACTACGGCTACTTCAAGAAGATGCAGTCCCGCGGCGTCGCCCTGAACAACCACACCCTCAACCACCGCTATATGCCGGGACTTTCGTACGCGGGCCAGCGCCGCGAGATCTGCGGCATGCAGGACACCATCCAGAAGCGGTACGGCAAACGCCCCGAGCTCTTCCGCCCGCCGTACGGCAACTACAACAAGGACACGCTGCGCGCCGCCAAGTCCTGCGGCATCAAGGCGGTTCCGCTGTGGGCGTCCGAGGCCTTCGCCGACCGCATGGAGTGGCGCGAGTGGGACAAGGACCTGCACCCCGGCGACATCATCCTCACGCACTTCAGGGGGCGCGAGCATTGGAAAGGCACCATGCCCGACATGATCCGCAAGGTCATGAAGACGGTCACGGGCAAGGGGTACGCGGTGGCCAGGCTGGAGGACTACCTGTGACCGGGCGGGCGCGGCGATTCCTTGCCGGAGCCCTCACGGCAGGCGTCCTCGCGCCCGCACTGCTCACGGGCTGCGCTCAGTCGGTGGACCCGATCGAGAGGTTGGGCAGAAAGGCGGCAGAGAAGATGCCGCAGAAGAAGCCGCCTCCTGGCTGTGGGCAGGCGTTCCGCAAGGCGGAACGGGTGGGCACAGCCCCACCCGCCGGGCCACAAAAAACGGAACGGCACGAGGCAACGCAGACGGAACCCCCAGCCCCGGAGAGGCGTTGCCCCGAGGGGCGCGGGACGCCGTCGGCACGCCCCGGGGGCGCACCCCCCGGTTAAGACCCGCGTCAGCAATTGGCACTCCGCTTGACCGAGTGCTAATCCCCGTCCTAGTCTCAGCTCTGGCACTCCCCAATGGAGAGTGCCAATAGCGACGGGCAGGTCCGGCACCCGCGACGACGGATCCACCTGGTCGCCACTTCAGACTGTTAACCCCGTAGATCTCCGAAGGGGGAGACCGGATCGTGACGACCGCCAGCTCCAAGGTTGCCATCAAGCCGCTCGAGGACCGCATTGTGGTCCAGCCGCTCGACGCCGAGCAGACCACGGCCTCGGGCCTGGTCATTCCGGACACCGCGAAGGAGAAGCCCCAGGAGGGTGCTGTCCTCGCCGTGGGCCCGGGCCGCTTCGAGAACGGCGAGCGCCTGCCGCTCGACGTCAAGGTCGGCGACGTCGTGCTGTACAGCAAGTACGGCGGCACCGAGGTGAAGTACAACGGCGACGAGTACCTCGTCCTCTCGGCTCGCGACGTGCTCGCGATCGTCGAGAAGTAATTCACCCCGAAGCAGAAACATTGCTTTGAGCTGCGCCCCTGGTCACCCCGCTGATTGCCGGGCGGCGAGGGGCTCAGCTCGTTAAACCCGAGTTTTCGAGAGGGCTGAACCGCTCCCATGGCGAAGATCCTGAAGTTCGACGAGGACGCCCGTCGCGCCCTCGAGCGCGGCGTCAACAAGCTTGCCGACACGGTCAAGGTGACGATCGGCCCCCGCGGCCGCAACGTCGTCATCGACAAGAAGTTCGGCGCCCCGACCATCACCAACGACGGTGTCACCATCGCCCGTGAGGTCGAGGTCGAGGACCCGTACGAGAACCTCGGCGCCCAGCTCGTCAAGGAGGTGGCGACCAAGACCAACGACATCGCGGGTGACGGCACCACCACCGCGACCGTGCTCGCCCAGGCCCTCGTCAAGGAAGGCCTGCGCAACGTCGCCGCCGGTGCGTCCCCGGCCGCCCTGAAGAAGGGCATCGACGCCGCCGTCGCCGCCGTGTCCGAGGAGCTCCTCGCCACCGCGCGCCCGATCGACGACAAGGCCGACATCGCGGCCGTCGCCGGTCTGTCCGCCCAGGACCCGCAGGTCGGCGAGCTCATCGCCGAGGCGATGGACAAGGTCGGCAAGGATGGTGTCATCACCGTCGAGGAGTCCAACACCTTCGGTCTCGAGCTGGACTTCACCGAGGGCATGGCCTTCGACAAGGGCTACCTGTCCCCGTACATGGTGTCCGACCAGGAGCGTATGGAGGCCGTCCTCGACGACCCGTACATCCTCATCCACCAGGGCAAGATCTCCTCCATCCAGGACCTCCTGCCGCTGCTCGAGAAGGTCATCCAGACCAACGCCTCGAAGCCGCTCCTGATCATCGCCGAGGACGTCGAGGGCGAGGCCCTTTCGACCCTGGTCGTGAACAAGATCCGCGGCACCTTCAACGCCGTCGCGGTGAAGGCCCCCGGCTTCGGTGACCGCCGCAAGGCCATGCTCGGTGACCTCGCCACCCTCACCGGCGGCACCGTCATCGCCGAAGAGGTCGGCCTCAAGCTCGACCAGGTCGGCCTGGACGTGCTCGGCACCGCCCGCCGCGTGACCATCACCAAGGACGACACCACCGTCGTCGACGGTGGCGGCGACGCCTCCGAGGTCGCGGGCCGCGTCAACCAGATCAAGGCCGAGATCGAGGCCACGGACTCCGACTGGGACCGCGAGAAGCTCCAGGAGCGCCTCGCGAAGCTGGCCGGCGGCGTGTGCGTCATCAAGGTCGGCGCCGCCACCGAGGTGGAGCTCAAGGAGAAGAAGCACCGTCTGGAGGACGCCATCTCCGCGACCCGCGCCGCGGTCGAGGAGGGCATCGTCTCCGGTGGTGGCTCCGCTCTGGTGCACGCCGTCAAGGTCCTCGAAGGCAACCTCGGCAAGGAGGGCGACGAGGCCACCGGTGTCGCGGTCGTCCGCCGCGCCGCCGTCGAGCCGCTGCGCTGGATCGCCGAGAACGCCGGCCTCGAGGGCTACGTCATCACCTCGAAGGTTGCCGAGCTCGACAAGAACTTCGGCTTCAACGCTGCGACCGGCGAGTACGGTGACCTGGTCAAGGCCGGTGTCATCGACCCGGTCAAGGTGACGCGCTCCGCGCTGGAGAACGCCGCCTCTATCGCTTCGCTGCTGCTGACGACTGAGACGCTGGTCGTCGAGAAGCCTGCTGAGGAAGAGGCTGAGGCCGGGCACGGGCACGGGCACGGTCACTCGCACTGACCCGCTGCGCTGAGCTGAACTGAGGCCCGGTGCCCCCTGGTTGGGGCGCCGGGCCTCAGTGTTTTCGGATGCTCGTCTGCCGGGATCCGCGCCGTTTCCGACTGCGGGTCGTGGTCCGTCCTCGCGCAGTTCCCCGCGCCCCTTAAGGGGCGCGTCTCCTACTGCGGGCCGTACTTTCTTCCCGTACGGGATGTGACTCCGCCCAGCAGTGCCCTCGGCGTCACCTTCACCACCCCCATCAGGGTCTTGTACCTGGGGTCCGGGATGGACAGGGTCTTGCCCCGCGCCAAGTCGGACAGGGCCGCCGCGACCAGCTTGTCGGCGTCGAGCCACATCCACTTGGGGATGTTGGACGTGCCCATCCCTGCGCGCTCGTGGAACTCGGTCCGTACGAATCCGGGGCACAGCACCATCAGCCGCACCCCGGAGCCGGCCAGGTCCTTCGCCGCCCCCTGGGTGAACTGCACGACCCACGCCTTCGAAGCGCCGTACGTCCCGCGCGGCACGAACGCCGCCACCGACGCGACGTTGACGACACCGCCACGGCCCCGCTCCCGCATCGCCTCCGCGGCCGCCGACGTCAGCCGGAGCACCGCCTCGCAGTGCACCTTGAGCATGGTCAGCTCGTCGGCCATGGGCACCTCGAGGTAACTGCCCTTGTTGCCGAACCCGGCGTTGTTGACCAGGAGGTCGACCGGATTCCTGCGGTCTCCGAGTCGCTTCTCGACGGCGGCGATCCCGTCGTCCGTGGCGAGGTCGGCGGTCAGCACCTCCGCCTCGATGCCGTGCCGGTCGTGCAGTTCGGTCGCCTGTTCCCGCAGCCGCTCGGTGTTCCGTGCCACGAGGACCAGGTTGTGGCCGTCACCGGCGAGCCGCCGGGCGAAGGCCGCGCCGATACCGGCGGTCGATCCCGTAATCAGAGCCGTAGTCATGGACCAAGGCTAGTGAGATCCGGACGACCGCTGCGCCGCAGGCCCGCGCCGTACCAATCCCCGCACTACTCCCCGTACTTCTCCACGTACTTGCGCGCCGACTCGATCGACTCGGGATGCAGCGCGTCGCCCGCCGCAAGCAGCCTCGGCAGCAGGTTCTTCTCCGTCGTCACGGCCCTGAACTGGAAGGCGACGGTGACCTCGTGGTCGGGACGGTGCACGATCTCGATCGCGTCCCCGCCCCGGATCTCACCCGGCTCGATCACCCGCAGATACGCGCCGGGAGCGCCCTGCTGGGTGAAGCGCTTCACCCATGCCTTCTCGCCGACGTGGCCCTGGAACGTGCGGCAAGGGATGCGGCTGGAGGTCACCTCGAGGAGCAGGTGGGAGCCGACGCGCCAGCGCTCGCCGATCTTCGCGCCGCTCACGTCGAGCCCTGACGTCGTGAGGTTCTCGCCGAATCCGCCGTTGGCCAGCGGGCGCCCGAGCGTGTGCTCCCACTGGTCGAGGTCCTCGCGCGCGAAGGCGTACACCGCTTGGTCGTTCCCGCCGTGGTGCCGCAGATCGCAGACCTCGTCCCCGGCAAGGCCGCTCCCGCCGACCCCCTTCTCGCCGGGCGGGGTCACCCGGACGGCCCCATCGGCCGGCTGCTTGTCGATGCCGGTGCCGCCCGAGGGCGCGTCGGTGTACTCGACGGCCCTGAGTCGGCCCAGATTCACAGAGAGAAGCTTCATGAGAGCAGGCTAGGCGAGCCCGCTCAAAGCGTCGACGCAATATTGGGCACTTCGCCCAAGTGTCGCTTATGCTCGAATCATGATCGAGGCCCGTCATCTCCGTGTCCTGCGTGCGGTCGCCGCCACCGGCTCCTTCTCCGCCGCGGCGCGCGAGCTCGGCTGCACCCAGCCCGCCGTCAGCCAGCAGATGAAGGCGCTCGAAGGCTCGGCCGGCACACCGCTGCTCATCCGCACGGGCCGCGAGATGCGTCTGACCCAGGCGGGCGAGGCCCTGGTCCGGCACGCCGCCGGGATCCTGGCGGGGCTCACCGCCGCCGAGGAAGAGGTCGCCGCCATCGCGGGCCTGCGGGCCGGCCGTGTCCGCCTCGTCTCCTTCCCCAGCGGCAGCTCGACCCTGGTGCCGAGCGCGCTCGCGGCTCTGCGCGCCGCGCACCCGGGCACCCGGGTCTCCCTGGTCGACGCCGAGCCACCGCGCTCGGTCGAGATGCTGCGCGAGGGCGACTGCGATGTGGCGCTCGCCTTTCGGTACGAAGGGGCATCGGCCGCCGAGGAGTGGGACGACCTGGTGGTGCACCCCCTGCTCGCCGACCGGCTCGTCGGTCTCGTGCCTGAAGGGCACCGGCTCGCGAAGGCGGAGTCGGTCGCCATGGGGGAGCTCGCCGACGAGCCGTGGATCGCGGGCTGTCCGCGCTGTCGCAGGCAGCTGGTCGAGGTCTGCGAGGGGGCGGGTTTCGTGCCCCGGATCGATTTCGCGACGGACGACTATCCGGCGGTGATCGGCCTGGTCGGCGCGGGCCTGGGAGTCGCGGTGCTGCCCGAGCTCGCCATCGAGTCGGTACGCCCCAAGGGTGCACGCACGGTGACGGTGGAGCCCGCCGTGCAGCGCGAGATCGTCGCGCTCACCTTGCCCGATCTGGCACAGGTGCCCGCGGTGGCTGCCACCCTTGACCACCTCGCGCGGGCCGCAGAGCGCTGAGCGCCTGCGAAGAAACGTTCCTTCAGTTCCGCGACACCGCGCGGCCGCCGACCGCTGACGCCGTCGTCGGTGGCGACGCCGACGCCGTGACCAGGCGGTTGCGGGCGCGGCCCATGAGTTCCTCGCGCTCGTCCTCGGTGAGCCCGCCCCACACGCCGTACGGCTCGCGCACCGCGAGTGCGTGAGCGGCGCACTCCGCGCGCACCGGGCACCTCATGCAGACCTCCTTGGCGGAGTTCTCACGCGCGCTTCGTGCCGCGCCACGCTCGCCCTCGGGGTGAAAGAAGAGCGAGCTGTCGACCCCGCGGCAGGCCGCGAGGAGCTGCCAGTCCCACAGATCTGCGTTCGGTCCGGGAAGGCGGGAGAAATCTGCCATTGCTTGTCTCCTGGTAGCCGTTCTGCGCGGATACGGTGCCCACGACCGTACATCTACTGTCTAAGGAGATGAAAATATGACTCATTGGAAAATCTAGTCACAGACACCAGCAAAAGGGAAGGAAAGCAGCTAAATGGGGCATGGCTTGTGATGAAAGGTTGAGGGTCTCTCGCGCTGCCTCCGCTGTGTCCGCGCCCTCACGTAGAGTGCCGAAGGAGGCTGACCGCCCCGTAACTCTTTCGGGTGACCGTCGTTGAGAGTGCGGAGGCGGTTGAAAGAACAAGCGCTCGGGCAGATGTCCGAGAGCGTCAACCGCACAGGTGACGAATATGTACCAGCCTGGAGGCTCAAGGTGACGCGCAGCAGCTGTGAGAGCCGCGGAGGACAGTCATGACATCCGTCCTCGTCTGCGACGACTCCCCGCTCGCCCGAGAGGCGCTCCGCCGCGCGGTCGCGACCGTGCCCGGCGTCGAGCGCGTGACGACAGCGGCCAACGGCGAGGAAGTCCTCCGCCGCTGGGGCGCCGACCGCTCGGACCTGATTCTGATGGACGTACGCATGCCCGGTCTGGGCGGCGTCGAGACCGTCCGGCGGCTGCTGTCCGCCGACCCCGGTGCGCGCATCATCATGCTCACCGTCGCCGAGGACCTGGACGGCGTCGCGCTCGCGGTCGCCGCCGGCGCCCGCGGCTATCTGCACAAGGACGCCTCGCGCGCCGAACTGCGCGCGACCGTCACCCAGGCGCTCGCCGACCCGACGTGGCGGCTTGCTCCGCGCAGACTGCGCTCGGCCGAGATGGGCGCGGCGCCCACGCTCACCGCGCGCGAGATCCAGGTGCTCGAGGGCATGAGTCACGGCCGGTCCAATGCCGAGATCGGACGTGAGCTTTTTCTCTCCGAGGACACGGTCAAGACGCACGCCAGGCGGCTGTTCAAGAAGCTCGGCGCCTCGGACCGCGCGCATGCTGTGGCGCTCGGTTTCCGCTGGGGCCTGGTCCGTTAGGTGTGTCGCTGCGGGGGCACGATGATCCCCGCCCGCCGTCCGGTGGGCGGGGTGACGGTTGCCTGTCGCGCCCCTTCGCGGGAGTGGTTGCAGCCGCTTCGCCGCCGATGCCGCATCCTTGATGTGTGGAGTTCCTCGGGGACAAGTCGGTCGAGCGGGAGGGGAGGGCGCAGGAGATGAGTTCCGGCGCACCTGCTCATAACGCTTCGGTGCACAACTACGGACGCGGTGCCACGGATCAATCGGCGCCAAGGCACCATGGACCGATGCGCGATGACAAGACGACGGTGATCGGTGCCCTCGTCCTTCGCGCCGTCGAGGGTGATGAGCAGGCCACGCACGATCTGCTGGCCCATGTGCACCCCCTGGCATTGCGTTACTGCCGTACGCGACTCTCCCGACTGCCCGGTGACGCACGGCACTTCGTGGAGGATCTGGCGCAGGAAGTGTGTGTCGCCGTCCTCCTCGCGCTGCCGCGCTACAAGGACACGGGGCGTCCCTTCGAGGCGTTCGTCTTCGCGATCGCGGCGCACAAGGTCGCCGATCTGCAGCGTGCGGCCATGCGCCATCCCGGTTCCACGGCCGTGCCGTCGGACGAGATGCCCGAGCGCCCCGACGACTCGCTCGGCCCGGAGGAGCGCGCGCTGCTCAGCAGCGACGCCGAGTGGGCCAAGAAACTCATGGCCAACCTTCCGGAGAACCAGCGCGAGCTGCTGCTCCTGCGCATCGCGGTCGGGCTCACGGCCGAGGAGACCGGGCAGATGCTGGGGATGTCCCCGGGCGCCGTGCGGGTGGCCCAGCACCGGGCTCTGAGTCGGTTGCGGGCACTGGCCGAGCAGTAGCGGTCGGAGGTCGGTCGACGGTTGTCTTCGGCGGTCGTTCATGATGTGTGAACGTACAAACCTGTTCGATGATCTTGATCGTGGAATGAGACACCCTCGGATCCCGTTAGCATGGACATCCGCACCGATCAAGGCCATTTGGGGAAGGTGTCATGACTGCAAACGTCGACGGAGTGCCCGAGAAATTCGCGACGCTCGGGCTGACCTACGACGACGTGCTGCTGCTGCCCGGCGCGTCCGACATGGCGCCGGACCAGATCGACACTTCCTCGTTCATCTCGAAGAACGTGCGGGTGAACGTCCCGCTGCTGTCCGCGGCGATGGACAAGGTCACCGAGTCCCGCATGGCGATCGCCATGGCGCGGCAGGGTGGCGTCGGCGTGCTGCACCGCAATCTCTCCATCGCCGACCAGGCCAACCAGGTCGACCTGGTGAAGCGCTCCGAGTCCGGCATGGTCACCGACCCGATCACGGTGCACCCGGACGCGACGCTCGGCGAGGCCGACGCGATCTGCGCCAAGTTCCGCATCAGCGGCGTCCCGGTGACCGACGGGGCGGGCAAGCTGCTCGGCATCGTCACCAACCGTGACATGGCCTTCGAGTCGGACCGTACGCGCCAGGTGCGCGAGGTCATGACGCCGATGCCGCTGGTCACCGGCAAGGTCGGGATCAGTGGTGTGGATGCCATGGAGCTCCTTCGCCGCCACAAGATCGAGAAGCTCCCGCTGGTCGACGACGCGGGCGTGCTCAAGGGCCTCATCACGGTCAAGGACTTCGTCAAGGCCGAGAAGTACCCCGGTGCCGCCAAGGACAGCGAAGGCCGCCTCCTGGTGGGCGCCGCCGTCGGTGTCGCGGGTGACGCCTTCGAGCGTGCTCAGGCCCTCATCGAGGCGGGCGTCGACTTCATCGTCGTCGACACCGCGCACGGCCACTCCCGCCTGGTCGGCGACATGGTCGCCAAGATCAAGTCCAATGCGTCCGGCGTGGACGTCATCGGCGGCAACATCGCCACCCGTGACGGCGCCAAGTCGCTCATCGACGCCGGTGTCGACGGCATCAAGGTCGGTGTCGGACCGGGCTCCATCTGTACGACGCGTGTCGTGGCGGGCATCGGTGTCCCGCAGGTCACCGCCATCTACGAAGCCTCGCTCGCCGCCAAGGAGGCCGGTGTCCCGGTCATCGGCGACGGCGGTCTGCAGTACTCGGGCGACATTGCCAAGGCGCTCGTCGCCGGCGCGGACACGGTCATGCTGGGCTCGCTGCTCGCAGGCTGCGAGGAGTCCCCGGGCGAGCTGATGTTCATCAACGGCAAGCAGTTCAAGTCGTATCGCGGCATGGGCTCGCTGGGCGCGATGCAGACCCGCGGCGACCGCAAGTCCTTCTCCAAGGACCGCTACTTCCAGGAGGGCGTCGCCTCCGACGAGAAGCTGGTGCCCGAGGGCATCGAGGGCCAGGTGCCCTACCGCGGCCCGCTCTCCTCCGTCGTGCACCAGCTGGTCGGCGGTCTGCGCCAGTCGATGTTCTACGTAGGCGGCCAGACGGTGCCGGAGCTCCAGAGGAACGGCCGTTTCGTACGGATCACCTCGGCGGGCCTCAAGGAGAGCCACCCGCACGACATCCAGATGACGGTCGAGGCGCCGAACTACACGAACAAGCGCTGACCCGAAAACGCCGCGCACGCGCGCGTGGGGGCGGCCCGGATTCCCGGGGCCGCCCCCTTTGCGTGCGTCGGGGATACTGGAACGGCAGACAGAGTGCCGAAGTGGCGAAGTAGTGCCGAAGTACCGAAGAAAGCTGAAGGGCCACCCACGTGACTGAGATCGAGATCGGGCGCGGCAAGCGCGGCCGCCGGGCGTACGCCTTCGACGACATCGCCGTCGTACCGAGCCGTCGGACCCGCGACCCGAAGGAGGTCTCGATCGCCTGGCAGATCGACGCCTACCGCTTCGAGCTGCCCTTCCTGGCCGCGCCGATGGACTCGGTCGTCTCGCCGCAGACCGCGATCCGCATCGGTGAGCTGGGTGGTCTGGGCGTACTGAACCTCGAGGGCCTGTGGACGCGGTACGAGGACCCGCAGCCGCTGCTCGACGAGATCGCCGAGCTGGACACGGACAACGCGACCCGCCGCCTCCAGGAGATCTACTCCGCGCCTATCCAGGCCGACCTGATCGGGCAGCGCATCAAGGAGGTGCGCGACTCGGGTGTCGTCACCGCCGCCGCGCTCTCCCCGCAGCGCACCGCCGAGTTCTCCAAGGCCGTCGTGGACGCCGGTGTGGACATCTTCGTGATCCGCGGGACGACCGTCTCCGCCGAGCACGTCTCCGGTGCCGCCGAGCCGCTCAACCTGAAGCAGTTCATCTACGAGCTCGACGTGCCGGTCATTGTCGGCGGCTGCGCCACCTACACCGCCGCGCTGCACCTGATGCGTACCGGCGCGGCCGGTGTCCTCGTCGGCTTCGGCGGCGGCGCCGCGCACACCACGCGCAACGTCCTGGGCATCCAGGTGCCGATGGCCACCGCCGTCGCGGACGTCGCGGCCGCCCGCCGTGACTACATGGACGAGTCCGGCGGCCGGTACGTGCACGTCATCGCGGACGGCGGCGTGGGCTGGTCCGGCGACCTGCCCAAGGCCATCGCCTGCGGCGCCGACTCGGTGATGATGGGCTCCCCGCTGGCGCGCGCCACGGACGCGCCCGGCAAGGGCCACCACTGGGGCATGGAGGCCGTCCACGAGGACGTGCCGCGCGGCAAGCGCGTCGACCTCGGTGTGGTCGGCACGACCGAGGAGATCCTCACCGGTCCCTCGCACATCCCGGACGGTTCGATGAACTTCTTCGGGGCGCTGCGCCGGGCGATGGCCACGACGGGCTACAGCGAGCTCAAGGAGTTCCAGCGCGTCGAGGTGACGGTCGCGGACTCGCAGCACAAGCGCTGACGCTTACGCTGAGCGTGTGACTGATGTGGGGCCCGGACGCTGATGCGTCCGGGCCCCACTTGCGTGCCCTGGTCTAGAGGCGGTGCGCGGCGCCCGCCGGTGTCGCGCCCCGGGTGTCGAGGAGCAACTGGGCCTTCACGGCAAGACCTTGAAGGTCGTACGTGCGGTGGTGCTGCAGCAGGATCGTGAGGTCGGCTTCGGCGGCCGCTTCGTAGAGGGAGTCCGCGCGGGGGACGGGGTGGCCGAGGACGCTCCAGTTCGGGACGTAGGGGTCGTGGTAGCTGACGGCGGCGCCCAGCTCCATCAGGCGGGTCGCGATCTCCTGGGCGGGGGAGCCCTGCTGGTCGGCCAGGTCGGGCTTGTAGGTGACGCCGAGCAGCAGGACGCGGGCGCCGCGGGCGGACTTGCCGTGTTCGTTGAGCAGCGTCGCCGAGCGCTGGATGACGTACTGGGGCATACGGTCGTTGACCTGCTGGGCCAGTTCGACCATGCGCAGGGGGCGGGCGCCGCGGGGCGGGCCCGGGATGTCCAGGGGGACGCCGTGCCCGCCGACGCCGGGTCCTGGGCGGAAGGCCTGGAAGCCGAAGGGCTTGGTCTCGGCGCAGCGGATGACGTCCCACAGGTCGATGCCCAGGTCGTGGCAGAGGACGGCCATCTCGTTGACCAGCGCCATGTTCACGTGCCGGTAGTTGGTCTCCAGGAGGTGCACGGTCTCGGCCTCGCGGGGGCCACGCGCGCGTACGACCTTGTCGGTGAGGCGGCCGTAGAAGGCGGCGGCCGATTCGGTGCAGGCGGGTGTGATGCCGCCGATGACCTTGGGCGTGCCCGCGTAGCCGTGGGTGCGGTTGCCGGGGTCGAGGCGGCCGGGCGAGTAGGCGAGATGGAAGTCGCGGCCCGCGCGCAGGCCGGAGCCCGACTCCAGGATCGGGCGCAGGAACTCCTCCGTGGTGCCCGGGTGCACGGGCGATTCGAGGATGACGGTGGTGTGCGGACGCAGCCGCGCGGCCAGGGCGTGCGCGGCGTCGGCCACTTGGCTCAGGTCGAGCGAGCGGTCCGCCGCCGGCGGGGTGGGGGCGCAGATGACGGCGGTGCGGACCCGGCCGAGCTCGACGGGGTCGGTGGTCGGCCGGAAGCCCCCCGAGAGCATCCGGCGGACGTCGGCGGCGGTGAGGGTGCCCTCGGCGCCGTCGCAGGGCAGGCGGCCGCCTGCCAGGTCGGTGGCGCGGACGGGGTCGTAGCCGATGGTGGCGATGCCGCCGGCGACGGCGGCCTGGGCGAGGGGCAGGCCGAGGTGGCCGAGACCGATGACGGCGAGATCTGCGGGCATGGCGGTGGGCCGTCCTCCCAATAGCCGGAGTGGGACGAGCGCGCAAGCCCTGTGGACAAGGTGGACCAGCGCAATGTCAGACTAGGAGTAAATATGACCGTTATGCGGCATTGCGTGGCGCCGGATCTTGGAGTGTTGTCCACAGGCGGCGGTCGAACTCAGCGGGCTCGACCAGAATCTGGGCATGATGTGAGCGCGACCACACCCGAAACGAAACGGGAGGCAGCGGTGAGGACAGCGACACTGGGGCCGGCGGAGCGTGCCGAGTCACTTGCGGAAATGGCCGAGCGGGAGCTGGACGTCCTGGTCGTGGGAGCGGGAGTGGTCGGCGCGGGCACCGCGCTCGACGCCGTGACCCGCGGTCTCTCCACGGGCTTGGTCGAGGCGCGGGACTGGGCGTCGGGCACGTCGAGCCGGTCGAGCAAGCTGATCCACGGCGGCCTGCGCTATCTGGAGATGCTGGACTTCGCGCTGGTGCGTGAGGCGTTGAAGGAGCGCGGTCTGCTCCTCGAGCGGCTCGCCCCGCACCTCGTGAAGCCGGTGCCGTTCCTCTATCCCTTGCAGCACAAGGGCTGGGAGCGGATCTACGCCGGGTCGGGCGTCGCGCTGTACGACGCCATGTCGATGTCCCGCGGCCATGGCCGCGGGCTGCCCATGCACCGCCATCTGAGCCGGCGTCACGCCCTGCGCGTCGCCCCGTGCCTGAAGAAGGACGCGCTGGTCGGGGCGATGCAGTACTACGACGCGCAGATGGACGACGCCCGCTATGTGGCGACGCTGGTGCGCACGGCGGCCGCGTACGGCGCGAAGGTCGCCAACCGGGCGCGGGTGACCGGCTTCCTGCGGGAGGGCGAGCGCGTCGTCGGCGCCCGGGTGCAGGACGGGGAGGGCGGCGGGGAGTACGAGGTCAGGGCCAAGCAGATCGTGAACGCGACGGGTGTCTGGACGGACGACACCCAGGCGATGGTCGGGGAGCGGGGACAGTTCCACGTCAGGGCGTCCAAGGGCATCCATTTGGTCGTGCCCAAGGACCGGATCAGCTCCTCGACCGGGCTGATCCTGCGGACCGAGAAGAGCGTCCTCTTCGTCATCCCGTGGGGGCGGCACTGGATCGTGGGCACGACGGACACAGACTGGGACCTGGACAAGGCGCATCCGGCGGCGTCCAGCGCCGACATCGACTATCTCCTGGAGCATGTGAACTCGGTGCTCGCGGTGCCCCTTTCGCGGGACGACGTGCAAGGGGTGTACGCGGGCCTTCGGCCGCTGCTCGCCGGGGAGTCGGACGCCACGAGCAAGCTGTCGCGCGAGCACACGGTGGCGCATCCGGCGCCGGGCCTCGTGGTCGTCGCGGGCGGCAAGTACACGACGTACCGGGTGATGGCGAAGGACGCGGTGGACGAGGCGGTGCACGGCCTCGACCAGCGGGTCGCCGAATGCGTCACCGAGGACATCCCGCTCGTCGGCGCCGAGGGATACAAGGCGCTGTGGAACGCCCGCGCCAGGATCGCCGCGCGCACCGGGCTCCATGTGGTGCGCGTGGAGCATCTGTTGAACCGGTACGGCTCGCTGGCGGAGGAGGTGCTCGCGCTGGTCACCGACGATCCCTCGCTGGGCGCGCCGCTGCAGGCGGCCGACGACTATCTGCGCGCCGAGATCGTCTACGCCGCGTCGCACGAGGGGGCACGGCATCTGGACGACGTGCTCACCCGGCGTACGCGCATCTCGATCGAGACGTTCGACCGGGGCACGCGCAGTGCACGGGAGTGTGCCGAGCTGATGGCGCCGGTGCTCGGCTGGGACAAGGACCAGGTGGAGCGGGAGGTGCAGCACTACGAGAAGCGGGTGGAGGCGGAGCGGGAGTCGCAGCGGCAGCCGGATGACTTGACGGCGGACGCGGCGAGGCTGGGGGCGCCGGACATCGTGCCGTTGTAGCCGGAAGCGTCAGGTCCCGAAGGGCCAGGTCTCGAAGCGTCAGGAGCAGAACTCGGCCGACAGGAGGGTGCGTTCTAGTGTCGGGTCCGCTATTTCGTCCGTGTTGACCCGGAAGGTCAGGACGCGGTCGCCGTCCCGGGTGGCGGCGGTGCGGACATAGCTGCCGGCTATGTGGCCGTTGTGGCCCCAGACCGTGGTGCCGCAGGGCAGCTTCTGCGGGTAGAGGCCCATGCCGTAGCGGCCTTGTGCGTCACGGGTGTTGAGCATCTGGTGGAGCTGGGCGGCGGGGAGCAGCCGGCCGCCGAGCAGAGCGGCGTAGAAGCGGTCCAGGTCGGCGAGGGTGGAGATCAGTTCGCCCGCGGCGCCCGCGACGCGCGGGTTGAGGGCGGTGACGTCCTCGCCCTCGCTCGTGTACGCCCGGCCGTGCGGGGAGGGGAGTGTGGTGCGGGTGCCGGGGAACGAGGTGCCGGACAGGGAGAGCGGGGTGATGATGCGGCGCGCGGCCTCGGTGGCGTACGAGTTGCCGGTGACCTGCTTGATCACCATGCCGAGCACCACGTAGTTGGTGTTGGAGTAGGACCAGCGGCCGGGCGTGGTCGCCGGCAGGGCGAGGGCGGTGCGGACCGCCTGGAGGGGTGTGACGGGGATGAGGCCTTTGGTGCCGGCGGTGTAGTCGGCGAGACCGCTCGTGTGGGTCAGCAGCGCGCGCAGGGTGAGGGCGCGGCCGTCGAGGTAGGTGCCGTCCGTGTCGTCCTCGGCGCGGATGAGGCCCGGCAGGTGAAGCTCGACGGGGTCGGACAGGGACAGGCGGCGTTCGGCGGCGAGTTGGAGGACGACCGTCGCGATGAACGTCTTGGTGATGCTGCCCGCGCGGAAGTGGTCGGTGCGGCGGAGGCCGGGGGTGGAGGGGGCGCTTGGGCCCGTGCCTTCGGCTGAACCGGTTCTGGCAACGGCACCCGTGGCGCTGCCGGAAGTGTGACCGGTGGTGGTCTGCCTGGCCTGTGTGAAGTGCCAGCGTGGCTGTTGGTCCGGTTGTTGTGCCGCCTGGGGTTCGGGCTGCCCCGGCGCTGCCGGGGGCCATGGGTCCTCGCGGGTCAACAGAGCCGCGGCCGGGGCCTTGCCTCGGGTTACAAGCAGCGGAAGAGTGACGTCCGTCGCGGGTGCCGCGGCGAGCGGCGAACTGGCGGTCGGCAGGCCGAAAAGGGCCACCGCGAGGGGTATGACCAGCAGTGTCCGCGAATTGGGCATGACCGTGCCTCCTTGTGCGAGCCCATCATGGGGGACGGTGGACCCTGGGCGTGGAGCGGTCCCCGAGTGAGGGACAATGAAGGCTCTGTCAGGGCGGGTTGCGCGGGTAGCAGCGGTAGCAGCAGAGGGGACGCATGTCGGACGCGGAGAAGACGGGCCAGTCCCGTCAGGACAAGAGCGAACGTCTCCTCTCCGGGCGCTACCGGCTGGGGGAAGTGCTCGGCCGCGGCGGCATGGGCACCGTCTGGCGCGCCAAGGACGAGACACTCGGCCGTACGGTCGCGGTGAAGGAGCTGCGCTTCCCGTCGAGCATCGACGAGGACGAGAAGCGGCGCCTGATCACGCGTACGTTGCGTGAGGCGAAGGCGATCGCGCGGATCCGCAACACCAGCGCGGTGACCGTCTACGACGTGGTCGACGAGGACGACCGCCCGTGGATCGTGATGGAGCTGGTCGAGGGGAAGTCGCTCGCCGAGGCCATTCGCGAGGACGGTCTGTTGACGCCGCGGCGCGCGGCCGAGGTCGGGCTCGCCGTGCTCGACGTGCTGCGCTCCGCGCACCGCGAGGGCATCCTGCACCGTGATGTGAAGCCGTCCAACGTGCTGATCGCCGAGGACGGCCGGGTCGTCCTCACGGACTTCGGCATCGCGCAGGTCGAGGGCGACCCGTCGATCACGTCCACCGGCATGCTCGTCGGTGCCCCCTCGTACATCTCGCCGGAGCGGGCGCGCGGGCACAAGCCCGGTCCCGCGGCCGACTTGTGGTCGCTCGGCGGGCTGTTGTACGCGGCGGTGGAGGGCGTGCCCCCGTACGACAAGGGGTCGGCCATCGCGACCCTCACGGCGGTGATGACGGAGGACGTCGAACAGCCGACGAACGCGGGCCCCTTGGAGCAGGTCATCTACGGCCTGCTCGCCAAGGACCCCGAGCAGCGGCTCGCGGACGCGGCTGCGCGGGCGCTCCTGCTCGACGTCATTCACGCGCCCGAGGTCAAGGACGAGCCGGAGCCGGTCGAGGCGACGAAGGTGGTGCCGCTGCCGCCCGCTCCTCCGGAGAAGCCGGCGAAGGCCGCGCGGTCGCCGCGGGTGGGGATGGCGAAGCGGTTCGGCAAGGGCGGTTTCGGCCGTGGGGCCGGAGCGGCTGGTGCGGCCGGTGCGGGGGCTGCGGTTGCGGCCGCGGCGTCGGCTCCGGTCGGTGTGCCGGGTAAGGACAGCGCCAACGGGCCGTCGGACGCGGCCGGTGCGGCCGCTGCGGCGAGTGCCACCGACACGGCGCCCGGCAAGTCGGGCGATGCGTCCACGACTTCGGACGCTGCGGACTCCGGCGCGGGAGTCGCGGGAGTCGCGGGAGCCGGGGGAGCCGCAGGCACCTCCGGAGCTGCCGCAGCCGCTTCCGCAGGCAAGAGCAAGAAGTCCGAGGAAGCGGCCGAGCGGCTGCGCGGCGCGCTGCAGTCCGTGCGGAAGGCGGCGGCGACGGCCGCCGCGACGGCGTCCACGCGGGGCGCGGAGACGAACGCGGGCACGGCGGCCGGGCACCCGGAGGGCGCCCCGCCGGTTCCCGCGACACCGCCGCGCGGGCCCGCCAAGGCCTCGGCCTCGCTCACCGATGTGGTGCCCCGGCGCACGCTCGTGATCATCTCGGTGGTCGTCGTGCTCGCGGTGCTCGGGACCGTGCTTGCCCTGGCGTTGGGCGGCGGGGACGACGACGGTGCGCGGGACAGTAAGGGCGGCGACAAGGCCGCGTCCAGCGGGGCGACCGCGGGCGGCGGCGAGAAGGACACGGAGAAGAGCGGCGGCGCCGGGCAGGACGGCGGTGCCGAGAAGGAGAAGGACAAGGAGGGCTCGGGAGCGGGCACCGACCCTGGTTCCGGCGCCGGTGAGGGCCACGACCCGAGTGAGGGCGACGACGACGGCGGCAAGAAGCCGGACGACGGCGCCGACTCGACGTACAAGCACTCCCAAGGCTTCTCGATCGGGCTGCCGAAGGGCTGGAAGTACCAGTCCACGGCGGCCGCGGGCGCCCGCTTCACCGGGCCCGACGGGCAGAAGCTGCTGATCGGCTGGACGACGACGCCCAAGGACGACCCGGTCGGCGACTGGAAGAACCAGGAGTCGTACATGGTCCGGTCCCAGTACAAGCGGATCCGGATAGAGAAGGTCGGCTTCCGCGGCTGGAACACGGCCGACTGGGAGTTCACGTACGTCGAGGGCGGCACGAAGTACCGGTCGATAGACCGTGGGTTCGTCGTCAACGGCGGTCTGGGCTACGGGATGATGTACACCGCGAAGGACGCCGACTGGGACAGCGAGCGGCGCAGGGACACGTGGCAGACGTTCACGCGGACGTTCGAGCCGAAGAAGTAGCGGGCGAGCCGGGGCGGGAGTCGTCACCTCCCCGGCGCGCTGTTCTGTGAGATCTCGCATCCCCTCAATGCGCTTCGGCTCCGGCACGTATCGTGAGTGCTTGCGGACCGTACGCAGCCGCAACAGGGCGTAAGACGAACGGAATTGACCACCGGGCGGACGGGGGAGGCGTCGTGGACGAATACGCGGGGCGGGTACTCGCCGACCGCTATCGCCTGCCGTTGCCTCCGGCGGATGAGTACGAACTCGCCGAGACTCGCGCCTTCGACACCTACAGCGGGCAGGAAGTGCTGGTCAGGCAGGTGCCGTTGCCCGAGGTCGTCGACGCGGAGGTGCTCGAGCTCGACGAGCGTGACTTTCCCGACGGGGAGTTGCCCGCGGGGTTCGTGAGCGCGGGGGCGGTGCGGCGGCCGTCGGCGCGGACGACGCGCAGGCCGTCGGATCCGGCGGTGCGGCGCGCCATCGAGGCGGCGCAGGCCGCCGCGCAGATTCCCGACCATCCGCGCCTGGACCAGGTCTTCGACGTGTTCGCCGAGGGCGGCTCGCTGTGGATAGTCAGCGAGCTGGTGGCGGCGAGGCCGCTGGCCGCGCTGCTCGCGGAGCGTCCGCTGAGTCCCTACCGCGCGGCGGAGGTTGCGTCGGACGTCGTGACGGCCCTGCGGGTGCTGCACGCGCACGGCTGGGTGCACCGCAACATCACGGCGCGCACGGTGCTTGTCTGCGACGACGGCCGGGTGGTCCTGACGGGCCTCGCGGCGGGCGCGGCGGAAGAGGCACTGTGCGGTTACGACCCGCGCCCCGAGGAGTTCCTCGCGGGCTTCGGGACCGAAGGCCCCGCCGCCGATGAGACGGACGATCCGGGCGGGTACGCCGAGATCGAGCCGGGCGGGGACGCCGACGAGACTCCGGAAACCCCGGCCGCAGAGCCCGAGGTCGAGGTCGACGTCCGGGCGGCGCGGGCCGGTGCGATAGCCGCGTATCGCGCCGGGACTACGCGGGCCGCGGCGCGGCTGAGCGAGGGCGAAGTGCCGCCGGGGCGCGCGGAGTTGCCGGGGCCGCGGGGCGGTGCTTCAGGCGAGGCCGAGCGGCGCGACGGTTTCGAGGCGTACGAAGACGAAGGCTCGGACGACGGATATGGCCCGCGGGGGTACGGCGCGGGAAGCGGTGACGGCGAAGCCGATGCGGCAGGGCGGATCCTGGACCCGTACGGCGTCGCGGGCACGAAGCCGTGGCACGGAGCGGTGCCCAGGGGCGGCGGCGCGGGGACGGGCGGCCAACGGCCCGGCGGCGGCGCATGGGCCGATCCCGGACAGAGCGGACACACCGGTGGTCCCGGCGGACCCGGCGGTCCCGGCTTCGGAACCGGACACGATGAGCGGGCTTCCGCGCCCGACCGTGACGGACCCGGCGCGATGTCCCGCCGCGGTGGGCAGGGGGTTGCTCCGCATCAGGGTGGTTCCGGTGCGGCGTCGGGCTATGGAGTTCCGGGGCAGGCGTCGGGGCGTGGGGGTCCTGGTTCTGGGTCGGGTCGTGACGAGTTGGGTCGTGGTGGTTCCGGGTCGGCGTCGGGGTATGGGGTTCCCGGTTCGGCGTTGGGGCGTGGTGGGCCTGGATCTGCGGCGGGTCGTGGCGAACTGGGCCGCGGTGCTTCCAGCCCCGCGTCGAGCCGTGGCGCATTGAGCCAAGGCGGTGTTCCCGGAGCCGCGGCGCCGCACGGCGGGCGAGGGCGCGTGTCCGGGGCCGGTGGTGCCAGCTCCGAACCGCACCCCGGGTCCCGAAGCCCCCACGCCTCCGGCAGTTCCGGCCACACCTACTGGGACGCCCTTGTCGCCGAGCGCAGGGGGGCCCGGCGTGGGCCCGCCACCGCGTTGGCCGCCGAGCGGGCCCGGCATGCGCGGATGACCGTGGTCGGGGCCGTCACCGAGCGGTGGGCGCCCGAGCAGGCCGGGCCCGTGCATGAGAACTGGCAGCTTGCCGCGCCCATCGGGCCCGCCACGGACCTGTGGGCCCTCGGCGCGCTGCTGTTCCGTGCCGTGCAGGGGCATGCTCCGTACCCGGAAGAGAGCACCTTCGAGCTCGTCCAGCTGGTCTGCGCCGAGCCGCCCGCCTTCGCCGAGGAGTGCGGTCCGCTCCGGCCCGTGGTCGAGTCGCTGCTGCGGCAGGACCCGACCGAGCGGCTCGACTTCGAGGAACTGAGCGGCTGGCTGCGGTCGTTGGTCCGTTCGGCGCCCGAGCCGGAGGCCGGTGCCAACGTCGTGCCCGCGCCGCCGTTCGACGCCCGACGGCTGCCCGTCCTGCGTCGCCGTGGTGAGGTCGTGCGCAGGCGCCGCGCCGCCGCCCGGGCCGCCGCCGTGTCGCGGCAGAACGGGCGGCAGAACGGGCGGCACAAGCACAAGGGCAAGGGCAAGGAGAAGCGGGGGCGCGAGAGCCGGGCCGCGGCGATGCCGGCGGCCGCTCCGCCGCCCAGACGCGCCACCGCGCCTCGGCAGCCGCGCAGCAGCACGGGACAGCGGCCGCGCTCCCTGGGGCGCGTACTGCTCCTCCTCATACTCGTCGGCCTCGTCGCGGCACTCGCGTACGCGATGGTCTTTATGCCGAAGTCGGGGGAGGCGGAAGACGGCGACGGCGGGCGGGCCGGGTCCGCGGGAGACGTCGGGAGTAGTCAGGCACCCACGCCTGACAGCAGTTCCAGTGCGCGGCCGGGCCAGGACGGAAAGCCGGGCAACTCCGGTGAGCCGAGCGACAAGCCGGAGAAGAGCCCGAGTTCGGAGCAGCCGCAGACCAGCGGGCCCGAGGTGCCGCAGGGCTTCACGCTCCGCAAGGACGCCGAGGGCTTCCGGGTGGCCGTCGCGAGCGGCTGGGACCGGCAGCCCAAGAACGGGCGCGGGCAGGTCCTTTACACCCACGGCGACTTCCAGCTGATCGTCGTGCCGGGCCGGGACGGCACGGACGAGTACGGCAGCGATCCCATGAAGTACCAGCGGGAGCACGAGCGGGAGCTGCAGCCGTTCAGGGACTCCACCTGGGCCACGTCCAGCGGGATGCGCACCGTGGACGTCGGCGGGCGGACCATGGCCGAGGGGCAGTTCACCTGGCAGGACGCGGAAGGCCGCGAAATCTTCGTACGCAATCTCGCGATGCCCGTCGGCGGGAAGTACCACGTGGTGCAGCTGCGAGGGCCTGAGGCCGAGCGGGACGAGGTGACGCGGCTCTTCGAGCAGGCGTCGGCGACGTACCAGGTCGCGGACTGACCGTTCAGGCACGGAAGTTGACCGTCCGTGAGCAGTACTTTCGGACGCCCGGCCGCCACGCAAGGCGGCGCGCCAGCAGTGCGTGAAGCGTCACAGTGCGATCTCCGTGCACCCCCGAAGGTTCCCTGTACGCTGCCCCCTCCCTAATCTTGGCCCTGTCAAGACCAATGATGGGGAATCGTGAATCAGATGCAGGGCCTGCTCCTCGCGGGCCGCTACCGGCTCGGTGAGTCCATCGGGCACGGTGGCATGGGACGGGTGTGGCGCGCGCGGGACGAAGTCCTGCACCGCGCCGTCGCCGTCAAGGAGCTGACGGCCGCGCAGTGGGTGCAGGAGGCCGACCGAGCGGTCCTCTTCGCGCGCACGCACGCGGAGGCGAGGGCCGCCGCCCGCATCAACCACCCCGCCGTCGTCACCGTCCACGACGTCCTCGAGTACGACGACCGGCCCTGGATCGTGATGGAGCTGGTCGAGGGCTGTTCCCTCGCGGACGCCGTCAAGGACCAGGGCCGCATCGAACCGGTCGAGGCCGCCCGCATCGGCCTGTGGACCCTGAAGGCCCTGCGCGCCGCGCACGCTGCCGGGGTCCTGCACCGCGACGTGAAGCCCGGCAACGTACTCCTGGCGGACGACCGGCGCATCCTGCTCACCGACTTCGGGATTGCCGCGATCGAGGGGGACACCACGATCACGCGGACCGGCGAAGTCGTCGGCTCCGTCGACTATCTGGCGCCCGAGCGGGTCAGTGGCGCCGACCCCGGGCCCGCTTCCGACCTGTGGGCGCTCGGCGCCACGCTCTACACGGCGGTCGAGGGGAACTCTCCCTTCCGGCGTACGTCGCCGCTGGGCACCATGCAGGCCGTGGTCGGCGAGGAGCCCGCGCCGCCCGAGCACGCGGGGGCGCTCACGCCCGTCATCAGCGCACTCCTGCGCAAGGATCCGGAGACCCGGCCCACCGCGGAGGAGGCCGAGCTGATGCTCGCCGAGGCGGCGGAGGGGCGGCGGCCGAGCGGGGCACAGGCGTATGTGCCGACGCAGGTGCACGTGACCGGGCAGCAGTCTGTGCAGCAGCAGTCCGTGCAGCAGCGGCCTGTCCAGCAGCGGCCTGTCCAGCAACAGCCCGTGCAGCAACAGCCCGTGCAGCAGCAGTCCGTGCAACAGGCCGCCTACTCGGCAGAGCCGGGGACGGCCGTCCAGGGCGCAACGGGAACCGCCGCCCACGGCCATGGCTCCGGCACGTTGGTCCACGACGGTCACCCCCACAACCCCCCGAAGCGCCGCAAGTGGCCCGTGATCGTCTCCATGGTCGCGGCCGTCGCACTGCTCGGCGGCGGTGGAGCCGCCGCGTACCTGTACCTCGGGGACGGCAAGCACGAGGCCAGTACGCAGGGGGCGGAGGACGGGAAGCCCGGCAAGACCGTCGGCGGTATCCCCGCCGACTGGCCGCGGGTCAAGGACCCCGAGGGCTTCAGCCTCAGGCTGCCCAAGAACTGGGTGCGCGAGATGGACGGCAACCAGATCGACTACACCCCCGACCACGGACGCCACTTCGTACGCATCAGCGTCGACCGCAAGACGGCGTGGGAGAGCCCCTACCTGCACCAGCTCGACCTGGAGAAGAACCTGAAGGTCAAGCTGCCCGCCTACCAGCGGCTGCAGCTGGACTCGAACACCTTCCGCGACCGGTCCGGCTCCCTCTGGGAGTTCAGCTGGACGGCGGGGGCGAACGACACGACGGCGGGCAAGCGCCGCGCCATCTCGCAGTCGTATCTCAGCCGCGACGGCATCGAGTACGTGATCTACATGTCCTCCCCTGCCGAGGACTGGGACACCGCACGGCAGCAGTTCGACGCGATCCTCCGGAGCTTTGGTGAGAAGCCGGTCAGCTAGGCACGCACGAGGCCGGCGGTGCGAGCGGCCGGAACCAGTCCGCCGCCCGGGCCCACAGGGTCCGGGCCCGCACAGGTGGGGCATGATGGCCGCATGGGGAGCGTGGGGGACAACGCCCGGGTCATAGCTGGCCGTTACCGCCTCGAGGCGCGGCTCGGCCGGGGCGGCATGGGCGTGGTCTGGCGGGCCACCGATCAGTTCCTCGGGCGTCAGGTCGCCGTCAAGGAACTCGCCCTCGACGAGACGCTCTCCGATGCCGAGGCGCTGCTGCAGCGTGAACGCACCCTGCGCGAGGCGCGGGCGGCCGCGCAGCTCAGACATCCGCACATCATCGTCGTACACGACGTGGTGGTGCAGGACGAACACCCCTACATCGTCATGGAGTTGATCGAGGGCGGCTCGCTCGCGGGGCGGATCGCGCGGCAAGGACCGATGGACGCGCGGACGGTGGCCCGGATGGGCATCGACCTGCTCGGCGCGCTGCGCGTCGCGCACGCCGCGGGGGTCCTGCACCGCGACATCAAGCCCGCGAACGTACTCCTGGAGGAGGCGACGGGCCGCGTCGTCCTCACCGACTTCGGGATCGCGCAGGTCAGCGGGGCGACGACGCTCACCGAGACCGGGTCGTTCGTGGGCTCGCCCGAATACACCGCGCCCGAACGGATGTCGGGCGAGAGCACCGGGCCCGCGTCCGACCTCTGGTCGCTGGGAGCGCTCCTCGTCGCAGCGCTGACCGGAGAGTCGCCCTTCCGCAGGGACTCGATCGGCGGTGTCCTGCATGCCGTCGTCTTCGACGAGATACGCCCGCCGCCCGCCGCCGCACCGCTGCTGCCCGTCGTGCTCGGCCTCCTGGAGCGCGATCAGCGGCGGCGCTTCGACGTGGCGGAGGCGGAGCGGCTGCTTCGGCTGTACGTCGAGACGGGGCGGATGCCGTCGACAGCGGCGGGCCGGGCGGGCGGTCAGCCGTCGGCGCTGCCGAGTGGCTACACGCCCACCCAGCGCGACCTGCCGGTGCGCCCTGCGGCGGGTCCTGCCGCGCCCTTCCGGGACCGTCGGCGGGTGATGCTGATCGCCGCCGCGCTGGTGGCCGCTGTGGCGGGGGCCGGGGTGTCGGCCGCCGCGCTCCTGATGGGCGGGGGCGGCGACGGTGACGGCGGTACGCCTACGAGTTCGGCGCCCGGGACGCCGCAGACCTCGCAGACCTCGCAGACCTCCGGGACGGGGACGAGCAGCCCTTCGCCCACCCCCACGGTGACGGTCACGCGCGGCGGCACGGCGAAGCCGACCATGCCCGCGGCCCCCGACGGCTACCGCATCGCGAAGGACCGCAGGGGCTTCACGCTCGCCGTGCCGGAAGGTTTCGCCCGTGAGGTCGACGGGCCCCGCACCTTCTACAAATCGCCCGGCGGCACCTACCGCATCGGCATCAAGGAGTCCGCCCCGGACCCCGGTGGCCCGCTGGCCGTACAGCGCCGCTCCGACGCCAAGGGTCCCGAGAACAACCCCGGTTACCGCGACGCCGAGATCACGCAGACCACGCACAACGGCAGGCCGGCCGCGCTGTGGCAGTTCAGCTGGGACGGCTTCAGCGAGGCGGAGGGCGCCCGGCACACGTACGACTTGTGCTGGGAGGAGGGCGGCCGGATGTACGACGTGTGGGTCTCGGCGCCGGTCGGCAAGGCCGAGCAGGGCAGGCGGTATTTCGACACGGCGGTGGACACGTTCGTGCGCCGCTGACGCCCTGATGGGTCTTATGGGTTCGCGGTGGACTTCTGTACGAAGCATCACCACGGTCACAAGTCAGTGACCCGAGTGGAACCAGAGGCCGTCGGCAGGGTACTGATGTGTGCATGAGTAACGACGGGGGAGCCTCCTACGGCCCGTACGAACCCACTAGTTTCGGACTGCAGCCGCCGCAGTCCGGCGTCCCCGGACAAGGGGGGCAAGGGGGACAGGGTGGGCAGTACGTCGGGCCGCACGGTCCCGCCGCGCCGACGCCGCCCCCGTCGCCGTACGCCCAGCCCACCCAGGTGGTGCCCAACCAGCCCTCCGAGCCCGACCCGGGCGCAGGCCGGCTGATCGCGGGCCGCTACCGCCTGCTTTCCAAGCTCGGCCACGGCGGGATGGGCACGGTCTGGCGCGCGAAGGACGAGACCGTGGACCGCGATGTGGCGGTCAAGGAACCCCGCATCCCCGACCACCTGCCGGAGCGTGAGCGCTCCAACGCCTTCGAGCGGATGCGCCGCGAGGCGCGCGCCGCGGCCCGCCTCGACCACCCGGCCGTGGTCAACGTCCATGACGTGGCCGTGGAGGACGGCCAGCCGTGGATCGTCATGGAGCTGGTCCAGGGCCGCTCGCTCGGCGCCGCGCTCCAGGAGGGCACCCTGGGCGCCCGCGAGGCTGCCCGCGTCGGCCTGGAGGTGCTCAACGCGCTTGACGCCGCCCATCAGGCGGGCATCCTGCACCGCGACGTGAAGCCGGACAACGTGATGCTCGGCTCGCACGGCCGTGTCGTCCTCACCGACTTCGGCATCGCGCAGATCGAGGGCGAGACGAACCTGACGGACACCGGCGGCTTCGTCGGCTCTCCCGAATTCATCGCCCCGGAGCGGGTGTTGGGCCAGCGCCCCGGCCCGGCATCGGACCTCTGGTCGCTCGGCGTGGTCCTCTACGCGGCGACGGAGGGCGTCTCGCCCTTCCGCCGCACCAACACCCCCGCGACCCTCCAGTCCGTCCTGAACGCGACACCGGCGGCTCCCGCCTCGGTCACCGGCCCCCTGGCCGACGCGATCAACCGCCTCCTGACCAAGGAGCCGGCCCAGCGCCCGAACGCCGGGCAGATCCGCACGCTCCTGGAGGAGTCGGTGCGGCCGCCGCAGTTGGCGCCGACGCGGGTGGTGCAGGTCGGTGGTGGTTCCGGTGCGGGCAAGGGCGGCGTCACGATCGGGCGCAAGGGCCTGATCGGCATCGGTGCGGCGGTCGTCGCGGCGGCGGTCGCGGCGTATCTGGTGATCGCGAACCCGTTCGCGGGGTCGCTGCCGGACGAGTGGGAGACGCACGAGGCGAAGAACCTGGGGGCGACGTTCGCGGCGCCCAAGGGGTACTTCAAGTCCGTGCCGGAGCCCGACGCGACGGACGACAAGAACTGGGTCAGCTACACGGACTTCAGTGGCGACATCACGATCACGCTGTGGCTCGACAAGAAGTCCGAGGACGACCTCGACGAGATCGCGAGCACCTCGATGGCCGAGGCGTACGACGACATCAAGTCGACCGAGCAGGGCAGCAGCATCCTCGGTGATCTGAGCCCCGACCAGATGGGCAAGGGCAAGAAGACCACGCAGGGGAAGTACGAGGGACGGCAGTCCGCCGAGAACCTCATCCCGTACGTGACCGAGGACGGCGAGTCGAAGTGGCCCCGCGAGGCCAAGATCTTCTACTTCAAGACCAAGTCCGGCGACATGTACAAGCTCTGGATCGACTACCCCGGCAAGGGTGACTTCACCGAGCGGGGCCGCGAGGTCGCCAAGACGGCCATCGCGAACCTGAAGATCGCGAAGCCCTGACCCGGCATGGCCGATGACGGGGGACGTCTGATCGGCGGCCGCTACCGCCTCGCGGAACGCATCGGTTCCGGCGGCATGGGCACCGTATGGCGTGCCGTCGACGAGCTGGTCGGGCGGGACGTCGCGGTCAAGCAGCCCCGGCTGCCCGGGGATCCGCACGACGCGGCGCAGCGGCGCATGTACGCCAGGCTGCAGCGCGAGGCGCGGGCCGCCGCGCAGGTGGAGCATCCGGCGGCGGTGGCGATCCACGACGTGGTCGTGGAGGACGAACTGCCGTGGATCGTCATGGAGTTGATCCGTGGCGAATCGCTGCACGAACTGCTCAAGCGGGGCGCGCTGCCGCCCGCGGAGTCCGCGCGGATCGGCCTCGCGGTCGTCGGCGCGCTGGCCGCCGCGCACGCCAGGGGCATCGTGCACCGTGACGTGAAGCCCGCGAACGTACTCATCGGGCCGCACGGCCGTGTCGTACTCACCGACTTCGGGATCGCGCACATCCAGGGCGAGGAGTCGCTCACGGTCAGCGGCGAGTTCGTCGGCTCGCTCGAATTCATCGCGCCCGAGCGGATGTCCGGCAGCACGGCAGGCCCCGAGTCCGACCTGTGGTCCCTTGGCGTGCTGCTCTACGCGGCCGTGGAGGGCTGGTCCCCTTTCCGGCGTACGACGCTGGAGTCCACCCTGGCCGCCGTGCTCTCCGCGGAGGTGCCGCCGCCGGTCAGGGCGGGTGAACTGGGCCCGTTGATCGAGCGGTTGCTGTGCAGGGATCCCGCGCTGCGACCGGGCGCCTCCGAGGTCGCGCTCGCCCTGGAAGCGGTGGCGGAGGGGCGGGCGCTGCCGGAGCCGTTCGACGGCGAGGTGGCTCAGGACCCTTCGGGGCTGCGGGAGTTGTCGGACGACGTGGGGACGGTGCGGCTCACGCCCGCGCCGCGGCCCGCTCCACGCCCGGCGTCGGATGCGGGGGAGACGGCATCCGCCGAGCCCGACGCCGAGCCGAAGCCCCGTCGCGCCACAGGCCGCCTCGTCGCCGCCGCGCTCCTGGGTGCCGTACTGGTGGGAGGCGGCGTCTGGCTGGGCACCTCGCTGGGCGACGGCGGTGACACCAAGGCGGAGGCGGACACCGGCAAGAAGGAAACCGGGGAGACGGACGGCGGCAAGACGGACGGCGGTAAGACGGACGGCGGCAAAGGCAAAGGCGACGCCAAGGAGTCCCCGTCCCCCGACGGCGACTGGACCACCCACAATGAGCCCAAGGTCGACGCCGAAATCTCCGTCCCCACCACGTACACCGAGATCATCCGCGACCCGGCCAACCCCATCGTCGAGTACTCCGAGCCCGACGGCCTCGTCTCGCTCCGCGTCACCAAGCCCGCGACCACGCGCCCCAGCCCAGCCCTCGCCTGGGCGAACTCCGAGGCCAAGGAGATCGAGGGCGTCGGCTACGAGCAGGTGAACACCTCGACCACCCGGACCAGTTTCCACGGCCAGGACGCGGCCCTGCTCGACGCCACGTACACGGAAGAAGCGGAGGACGACCTCGCCGAGCCGATGGTCACCCGCGAGCTGCACCTCCTGATCGTCACGGACGCCGGCGAGCACTACGACCTGATGGTGCGGATGCCGAAGGGCGTCAAGACGTACGAGAAGGAAGGCACCAACCTCTTCAAGGCGGCGCGCGACCGGCTCGACGTGGGGGACTAAGCTCCTGATCAGGCCCTTTACCGCCAGCGATCGCTGGCATGGTGTGTGCGCCCCGTGAAAGCTGATTACCGACGGGTACCCAAAACGTTGACCTGCGCCTACGCTCAGCCCCATGACGGACTCGCAGGCCACCGCAGCGCCCCTCGGAACGAACCCGACCGCAGCCGCTCCCGAAGGCGCGCGCACCGCCGCCGACGTGGTGACGCCCGAGCTGATCGCGCAGCTCACCCGGGACGTCGTCGGTTCGGGGCGGACCGCCAGCCACACGCCGTTCACCGGCGAGAAGCTGGCGGACCTGCCCGAGTCCACCCCCGAGGACGTGGCCACCGCCTTCGAGCGCGCGCGGGTCGCCCAGGTCGCCTGGGAGCGCACCCCGGTCCGCCGCCGCGCCGCGGTCCTGCTCCGCTTCCACGACCTGGTGCTTCAGCGCCAGGCCGAGGTCCTCGACCTGATCCAGCTGGAGACCGGCAAGGCCCGCCTTCACGCGCACGAGGAGCTGCAGGCCGTCGCCGTCGCCGCCCGGCACTACGGCCGCAAGGCCCCCGCGTATCTGAACCCCAAGCGGCACACCGGTGTCGTACCGACCCTCACGAAGGTCACCGAGAACCGTCAGCCGCGCGGTGTGGTCGGCCAGATCGCGCCCTGGAACTATCCCTTCGAGCTGTCCATCGGCGACGCGCTCCCGGCACTCGTCGCGGGCAACGCCCTGGTGATGAAGCCCGACACGGAGACCTGCCTGACCGCCCTGTGGGCCCGTGACCTGATCATCGAGGCCGGTCTGCCCGCCGAGGTCTTCCAGGTCGTCCTGGGTGAGGGACCGGTCGTCGGTCCCGAGATCGTCAAGCACGCCGACTACGTCTCCTTCACCGGCTCCACGCGCACCGGCCGAGAGGTCGCGCAGGGCGCGGCGGGCCGCCTCGTCGGCGTATCCCTCGAACTCGGCGGCAAGAACGCCATGTTGGTCCTTCACGACGCCGACATCGACAAGGCCGCCGCGGGCGCCGTGCGCGCCTGCTTCTCCTCCGCCGGTCAGCTGTGCATCTCCATCGAGCGTCTGTACGTCCACGAGTCGATCGCGGACGAGTTCGTGGAGCGCTTCGCCGCGCGGACGAAGGCGATGCGGCTCGGCAAGTCCCTCGCGTACGGCGCCGAGATGGGCTCGCTGGTCGGCGAGCGCCAGCTGGAGACCACCAAGCGGCATGTCGAGGAGGCCGTCGCCAAGGGCGCCACGCTCGTCGCGGGCGGCGTCGCCCGGCCCGACATCGGCCCCTTCTTCTTCGAGCCGACGATCCTGGACGGCGTCGAGTCCCCGATGGCGGTCTGCGCCGAGGAGACCTTCGGCCCGGTCGTCTCCATCTACCGCTTCACCGATGAGAACGAGGCGGTCGAGCTCGCCAACTCCACGTCGTACGGCCTGAATTCCTCGGTCTGGACGAAGGACGGCAGCCGCGGCCGCAAGATCGCCGCCCGCCTGCGCACCGGCACGGTGAACGTGAACGAGGGCTTCGCGCCCGCCTACGGCAGCGTGCAGTCCCCGATGGGCGGCATGAAGGACTCCGGTCTCGGCCGCCGCCACGGCTCCGAGGGCATCCTCAAGTACACCGAGGCGCAGACCGTCGCGCACCAGCGGCTGATCCCGCTCGAGCCGTCCTTCGGCATGGACGACGAGAAGTACGCGGCGTTCATGAGCCTGAGTCTGAAGGTCATGAAGTCGCTGCGGCTTCGCTAGTGCGTTAGTTCTCAACGAGGAGAGTCAATGTCACAGGAGAGCTCTGTCCAGAAACAGTCGGACAGCGATGCGGGCGGGGGCAGCGGAGCCGACGACGCGTCGTACGACTACGACGTCATCGTCGTAGGCTCCGGCTTCGGCGGCTCCGTCTCCGCCCTGCGGCTGACAGAGAAGGGCTACCGCGTCGGCGTGCTCGAAGCGGGGCGCCGCTTCACCCGTGAGTCGCTCCCGAAGAACTCCTGGGACCTCAAGAACTACCTGTGGGCACCGGCGCTCGGCCTCTACGGCATCCAGCGCATCCATCTGCTCGGCAACGTGATGGTGCTCGCGGGGGCGGGCGTCGGCGGAGGTTCGCTCAACTACGCGAACACGCTCTACGTACCCCCCGAGCCGTTCTTCAACGACCCGCAGTGGAAGGACATCACGGACTGGCAGGACGAGCTAAGCCCCTACTACGAGCAGGCCAAGCGCATGCTCGGGGTGCGGCTGAACCCGACCACGACACCGTCCGACATCCATCTGAAGGCGGCCGCCCAGGCCATGGGAGTGGGCGACAGCTTCCACATGGCGCCGGTCGGCGTCTTCTTCGGAGACGAGCAGGACGCCTCAGGATCTTCAACGGCCAAGCCGGGGCAAGAAGTTCCCGACCCGTACTTCGGCGGCGCGGGCCCCTCGCGCAAGGCCTGCACCGAGTGCGGCGAGTGCATGACCGGCTGCCGCCACGGCGCGAAGAACACCCTCAACGAGAACTACCTCTACCTGGCGGAGAAGGCCGGCGCCGTCATCCACCCGATGACGTCCGTCGTCACCGTCACCGAGGACTCGCGGGGCGGGTTCGCCGTCGCCACCCTGCCCACCGACGCCAAACGCAAGGGCAAGGGCCGTACGTTCACGGCCCGCAAGGTCGTCGTCGCCGCGGGCACGTACGGCACGCAGACGCTCCTTCACCGCATGCGGGACAACGGCCTGCTGCCGCACATCTCCCCGCGGCTCGGCGCGCTGACCCGCACCAACTCCGAGGCCCTGGTGGGCGCCCAGACCACCGACCGCCGCTACCGCAAGGCGCACGGCGGCGCGAAGCCGGACTTCACCAAGGGCGTCGCGATCACCTCGTCGATCCACCCGAACGACTCCACGCACATCGAGCCGGTCCGCTACGGCAAGAAGTCCAACGCGATGGGCGGCATGACGATCCTCCAGGTCCCCTACAGCGCGAAGGCGCGCGTGGCGGGATGGCTCGGCAATGTCGCCAAGCACCCCTGGCTCACGGTCCGTTCGCTCTCCAACCGGCGCTGGTCGGAGCGGACCATCATCGGCCTTGTCATGCAGTCCCTGGACAACTCCTTGATCACGTACCGCAAGGAGAAGGGCATCGGCAAGGGCCTGCTGACCGCCCGCCAGGGCCACGGCGCACCCAACCCGACCCAGATCCGCGAGGCCACCGAGGCCGCGACGCTGCTCGCCGAGGAGATCAACGGCTTCGCGGGGTCGAACGTAGGCGAGCTGATGGGCACCCCGCTGACCGCGCACTTCCTGGGCGGCTGCCCGATCGGCGACTCCGCGGATACGGGCGTCATCGACCCCTACCACCGGCTCTACGGCCACCCGGGCATCTCGGTCGTCGACGGCGCGGCAGTCTCCGCGAACCTCGGCGTGAATCCGTCCCTGACGATCACGGCGCAGGCCGAGCGCGCGATGTCCTTCTGGCCCAACAAGGGCGGCGAGGACACCCGTCCCGCGCAGGGTTCCGCGTACGTACGACTCGCCGCCGTCGAGCCGAAGACCCCGACGGTGCCCGCGGACGCGTTCGCCGCGCTGAAGCTGCCCTTCTTGGGGATGCCGGCGGTACCGGCCAAGAAGTAGCGCCCGCGCCCTACTGAACGTACGTAACTGAACGTACGTACGCGAAAGGACCTGCGCCCCCCTCCGAGCGCAGGTCCTTTCGCGTGCTTCAGGTGCCGCTGTGCGGCGTTCTGCTGACCGGCGTACCGCTGTTACGCGGTGGCGTCGGCCTTCTTGCGGCGGACGATGAAGACCGCGCCCGCACCGGCGACGACGGCGACACCGCCGACGAGACCGATGGTCGGCAGCATCGAGCTCGAGCCGGTCTCGGCGAGGTTGCCGGTGGCCGGGATCTCGTTGGTGCCGCCCTGCGGCGCCTTGCCGCCCTGCGGCTTCTTGCCGTCCTGGCCCGGCTTCTCCTCGGCCTCACCCGGGTTCTCGTTGCTGCTGCCGGCCTTCAGGACCGTGAACTCGTAGAACGCGAAGGCGTTGTGCACGCAGTTCGCCTCGGAGTCCAGGTAGCCGCCGAGGCCGAGCGCGTAACCGTCGCCGGCCGGGGCCTTGGCGCTGATGTCGACGCGCAGCTTGATGTCGACCTTCTCCTTGGCGCCCAGCTCCGTGGCGCCGAAGTAGAGACCGCCCGTGACCTCGTCCGCGATGGACTCCCAGGACTTGGAGTCCGGGTTGAAGTACTGGATCTGCGCGTAGTTGGCCAGCCAGTCCTGCTCGTCCTCGCTGTCCGACCAGTTGTCCACGGCGGCCAGCCACTGGACCTCGCCGAGGTCCTCGTCGCTCGGGTTCGACGCGGTCAGCGTGAACTGGTGCCAGCCACTGCCGGCGACGATCTTGCCGGGCAGACCCGAAAGACCGAGCTCCAGCTTGGAGTCGACGTCGACGCCCTCGTCGTCGACCGGGCAGTCCGTCGGGGCCTCGGTGGGCTCCTCGGTCGGCTCGGCGGTCTCGGAGGGCTTCCCGGTGGGCGTGGCCGACTCGGTGGGCTTGCCCGTCTCCGTCGGGGAGGCCGTCTCGGTGGGCTTGGCCGTCTCGGACGGGGTCGCCGTCTCGGACGGGGTCGCCGTCTCGGAGGGCTCGGCCGTCTCGGTGGCCGTCGCGCTCGGGGACGAAGTGGTGGTGTCCTCGGTCGCGAAGGCGGCGGGGGCCGACAGCAACGCGATCGGGGCTATGGCAGCGGTCGCGGCCGCGGCGGCCATGACACGGCGAAGCTTCATGAAGACCTCAGAAAGTCCGGCGTACTGCCTGGTGAGCAGTACGGAGGTGGAGGCCTCCGCGGTGGGGACGCGGGTGTGGCCGTTGTTACGCATGCATGACCTGCGTCCCCAGTGAATGGTTGTCCTGGAACTCACAGAATTCTTATGTGGCTTGAATCACATGGCTTGTGCGGGCGTCGCGGGGTGCCGTAGAAATTCCTCCGCCCGACGGCGAACGGCCGCCGGGCGAGGGGCGGTAGGAGGGGGCTGCGTGACAGTGCCGGACGAGATGCCGGAGCACATACCCGACGAGGTGTGGGAACGGTTCGAGCGCGACAGCCTGCGCGACATCCGTACGTCCGCACCGAAGGAGCCGTCCGCGCGGGCGCGCATGGTGGCCGAACGGCTGCGCCGCCTCGACGAGGAGGCGGCGCGCCAACAGGCGGCGGACTCCCGGGTGTTGGGCCGCCGGCGCAGGAAGCGCAAGGCGGCGCGGGGGGAGGGTGCCGCCGGGGCGTGGCGGCCCGACGAGTGGCGCTCCGCACCCACCGGGCCGCGCCGCAGCGCCCGTTCGGAGCGCAGCCGCCGGGTGTGGAGCGTGGTGATCGTGGTGGGCGGCATGGCGCTGGCCATCGTCTTCCTGAGCCCCTTCCGCTTCTGGACGTGGGGATAGCCCGTACGGGGTCGCCCCGTCCGAAGCGGAACCAGGCGCGATGATCTTCCGTCGTACGAGGGGTGCGGGTGACTCCGCATGGTGCGATACGAAATTGGGGGATCGGGAACGTGAAGTCAGCTGTGTCACGCGGCGTGGTGGCCGTTTCGGTGGTGGCGGCACTCGGCCTGACGGCGGCGTGCAGCGGGAGCAGTGACTCCAAGGGCGACGGCGGCTCCGGCGGTTCCGGTGGCAAGAAGCCGTCGAACTCCGCGGACGCCGGCGGTGGCTCGGCCGCCGAGAAGCTGGAGAAGTCGGCGCTCGCCGCGGGCGACGTCAAGAAGTACAAGGTCGAGAAGGAGTCCCCTGGCGGCTCTGACGCCTCCACACCGCCCGCCGCGGCCGTGCGCCCCGGCGAGTGCCGCTCGCTGTCGGACATGCTCGGGGCCACCGCGCCCGAGGGCACGAAGGCGAATGTCGTACGGACGCTGAGCAGCACCGACGTCGAGGACGCCACGACGACCGGCGTCGAACTGCTCGCGTACGACCGGGCCACCGCTGAGCAGACGATGGATGCGCTGCGGACGGCGTCGAAGTCGAAGAAGTGCGCCACCTTCGGGACCGGAGGTCACCGGTACTTCGGCGTGCGGCCGCAGCCCGCTTCGGTCGGCGGCGACGAGTCCGTCTCGTTCAAGCTCGCGAGGCGCGCGGGTGAGTTCCTGGCCCGGGACAAGGTCACCGTCGTACGCAGCGGCTCGACGCTGATGTCCTTCCACGCGTCGAACGTCTTCGACCCGAAGGCCGTGAAGTCCGCCAGGGACGGCGATCCCGAGGTCGCCGAAGCCATCGTCGACGCGCAGTTGGCGAAGGCAGAGAAGGCAGAGAAGGCGGAGAAGTAGCGGCTGATGCAGCCGCCGGAGCGGCGGCAGGTGCAGAGCGAAGGGCCCCGCGGGACGGATCCGCGGGGCCCTTGGCTGTCAGCACCGACGTCAGGGCAGCGTCGGTGCCGAGGAGCGGCGCCGGGGGGAGTGCGCCGCGAGTGTGGGAGCGCCGGTGGTCGACCCGGCGCACGAGGGGCGCTCAAGTGGTATCGACCAATGGCAATGGAATTGTGGAGTGCCGGATCCGCGGCTCATCCCTCTACGCATCGTGCTGGATCTGCCGTTCCCTGCGCAACCGTTTCGACCAGATCTAGACGAACAGGGACAGCTCGTGGTTCGTGGCGGGACTGCTGGGTCATCAGGGGACTGCGGGACGGCTTGGGGGACGGAGGCCGGTCGGCTTCGGGCGTCCCCGAAGCCGACCGTTCTCTTGGGTGACCGGGCTGCTGTCCCCTGCCGTCCGGTCACGTCTCTGGAGCGAGGTCCCACGGCGTACACGATGTGTGCGCCTCATCGCTCCAGCGGAGCCACGCGTGGTTTTCCCGTGCCCGCCCCTGGCTGGCACGGACATCGGGACCAACGAAGCCCCTCCGGAACCGGTCACGCGCCGTACGGGTGAGAGCGGACCCGAACTCAGGTCCGGGGGCACGGTCCGGGGGCCCCGGGCGGCCGGCGGCGGGACGGTCCGTGCCGGTTCAGACGCGGCCTCGGCACAGCTCGAGGAGCGTCATCGCGAGCGACGTGCCGGGCTTGCCGAGCGCGTCCCTGTAGTGGCCGAGGACCTCCATCTCGCGGGAGAGATTCACGCGGCGGCCGCCCGAGGCGATCCGGGCCTCCTGGATGACGGCCGACACGGCCATCCGTTCCTGGACGAGGCCGATGATGCGGTCGTCGAGCGCGTCGATCCGCTCGCGGGCGTTCTCGATCACATCGGCGGCCTCGGGGGTGCGGGCGCCGGTCTTGTCGGTCGTGGTGGAGGTGGTGGCGGTGCTCATCTGGGGCTCCTCGTCGGATGGGGAGGCGGCCCCGGAGCGACAAGGTCCGGAAATGACAGAACGCCCCGGGCCTTGTCGGCCCGGGGCGCCTGGGAAGTCGCTTGTCAGTGGATCAAGCAGCTCGACCATGGCAGCCGGCGGGCCGGTTGCCATAGGTAAAGAGGAAGCTGAGGTGCTTGGTCACGAGGCCAGTATGCCCCCAGGCGCGCGTGCCCGGTCAACACGGGTTCCGCCGCGGCTCGGATGCTGAGACGCCCCCCGGCGCCGGGCCCGTGCGGACCGCCTCCCGTCGGATGCGACGAAGGGAGTACTCACGCGCCCGTTAGAATCGACAAAACAGACCCCTTGCCACACGCACTGAGCCCCAGCTCACGCTCAACGCCGGAAGGCCGCCGCCGTGCCATCAGCGTCCCCCGCTGCCGCCGCTCCCGACACCGTTCTGGTCGTCGACTTCGGAGCGCAGTACGCCCAGCTCATCGCCCGACGTGTCCGTGAGGCCCGGGTCTACAGCGAGATCGTGCCGAGCACGATGCCGGTCTCCGAGATGCTCGCGAAGAACCCCGCCGCGATCATCCTCTCCGGCGGCCCCTCGTCGGTGTACGCGGACGAGGCACCGCGCCTGGACCGTGCGATCTTCGAGGCCGGCGTCCCCGTCTTCGGCATGTGCTACGGCTTCCAGCTGATGGCGACCACCCTCGGCGGCACCGTCGACAACACGGGCGCCCGCGAGTACGGCCGTACTCCGCTGGCCGTCTCCAAGCCCGGCTCGACGCTCTTCGAGGGCACCCCGGCCGAGCAGTCCGTGTGGATGTCGCACGGCGACGCGTGCAGCGCGGCGCCCGAGGGCTTCTCCGTCACCGCGTCCACGGACGTCGTGCCGGTCGCGGCCTTCGAGAACGACGAGAAGAAGCTGTACGGCGTGCAGTACCACCCAGAGGTCATGCACTCCACGCACGGCCAGCAGGTGCTCGAGCACTTCCTCTACCGTGGCGCGGGCCTGAAGCCCGACTGGACCACCGGCAACATCGTCGAGGAGCAGATCGCCTCGATCCGCGAGCAGGTCGGCACCAAGCGTGCGATCTGCGGCCTCTCCGGCGGCGTCGACTCCGCCGTGGCCGCCGCTCTGGTGCAGAAGGCCATCGGCTCGCAGCTGACCTGCGTGTATGTCGACCACGGTCTGATGCGCAAGGGCGAGACCGAGCAGGTCGAGAAGGACTTCGTCGCGGCCACGGGCGTGCAGCTCAAGGTCGTCGACGCGCAGGAGCGGTTCCTGAACGCGCTCGCCGGAGTCTCCGACCCGGAGCAGAAGCGGAAGATCATCGGCCGCGAGTTCATCCGCGTCTTCGAGCAGGCCCAGGCGGAGATCGTCGCCGAGGCGCCGGGTGACCAGCCCGTCGAGTTCCTCGTCCAGGGCACGCTCTACCCGGACGTCGTCGAGTCCGGCGGCGGCACCGGCACCGCCAACATCAAGTCCCACCACAACGTGGGCGGCCTCCCCGAGGACCTCGAGTTCCAGCTGATCGAGCCGCTGCGTCAGCTCTTCAAGGACGAGGTGCGGATGGTCGGGCAGGAGCTCGGTCTGCCGGACGAGATCGTCCAGCGCCAGCCCTTCCCGGGCCCCGGCCTCGGCATCCGCATCGTCGGCGAGGTCACGCGCGAGCGCCTCGACCTCCTCCGCGACGCCGACGCGATCGCCCGCGAGGAGCTGACCGCCGCCGGTCTCGACCGCGACATCTGGCAGTGCCCCGTCGTGCTGCTCGCGGACGTGCGCAGCGTGGGCGTGCAGGGCGACGGCCGGACGTACGGCCACCCGATCGTGCTGCGGCCCGTCTCCTCCGAGGACGCCATGACCGCCGACTGGTCGCGCCTTCCGTACGAGGTCCTCGCGAAGATCTCGACCCGCATCACGAACGAGGTCGCCGACGTCAACCGCGTCGTCCTCGACGTGACGAGCAAGCCGCCGGGCACCATCGAGTGGGAGTAGTCCCACAGGGCTTACCGTGGGGCTTTCCGCGGAGTTCTCCGCAGGGCTGAAACGGCGCCGTCCACTTCTGTGGGCGGCGCCGTTCGCGTACGTCAGGTCCGCCTGGTCGTCCGCGCGGGCGCACCCGGCTTCCACAACTGCACCGCCAGATACTTCTCGTCCTCGATGTACGTCCGGACCACCTCCGTCAGCTCCGTGCGGAAGAGGTGGAACGGCTCCGGCGGCGCGACATCCCCCACGTACCGGGCGATGACCTCGGGGTCCTCCACCTCGATCGCCCGGCCGGAGATCCGCACGTCGCCGCCCGCCATCTCCGTGCCGGATCCCGGGTTCGCCTGGAGCGAGAAGCGCGGGTCGCGGCGCAGGTCGAGCGCCTTCATCGAGTTCGGCATCATGCCCAGCCACAACTCGCCGTACAGGAAACGGACTTCGAGCCCCGTGGTGCGCGGCGATCCGTCCTTGCGGAGTGTGGCGAGGATGTGGTGCGTGAAAAGGCCGAACCGCTCCTCGGCGGTCCGTGCGAAGTCGGGTTCTGCCGCGGCGAAGGCTGCCCAGTTCGTCGTCATGCGGCGAGTGTGCCGCAGATACCCGACACCTTCTGTCTGGTTTCCCGCCCGCCTTGCGCACTCTCTTCACGGAGGCCCCTGTCTTCCTGCGCTGACCGCCGGTAACTTCCGCTCCGTACAGCGAGGGATGGAGGAACCATGCAGGCGCCCACACCGATACCCGTCGAACGGCTGCAGTTCGCGATGCCGCCCGTCCATGACTCGATGGCGGACGAACGGCGGTACCGCAAGGAGCGGCTCGCCGGGGCGCTGCGGCTCTTCGGGCGGCTCGGATACGAGGACGGGGTGTCCGGGCACATCACGGCGCGCGACCCGGAGTACGACGACTGCTTCTGGGTGAACCCCTTCGGGATGCCCTTCAAGCACATCACCGTGGGCGATCTGGTCCTCGCCAACGCGGAGGGACAGGTCGTCGAGGGCCGCCACCACGTCAACCAGGCCGCCTTCACCGTCCACGCGCAGGCGCATCTGGCGCGGCCCGACGTCGTCGCCGTCGCCCACTGCCACTCGCTGCACGGCCGCGCGCTCTCCACGCTCGGCGAACTCCTCGACCCCATCACCCAGGAGTCCTGCGCCTTCTACGAGAGCCACGCGCTGTACGACGGCTACACCGGTGTCGTCGTCGACGCGGAGGAAGGCCGGCGCATCGCGACCGCGCTCGGCGACCACAAGGCCGTCATCCTGCGCAACCACGGACTCCTCACGGTCGGCGACTCCGTGGACGCCGCCGCCTGGTGGTTCCTCACCCTGGAGCGCTCCTGCCAGGTCCAGCTCAGCGCACGGGCCGCGGGGCGACCGGTCCTGATCGGCCACAAGCAGGCCGTGGCGACGCGCGAACAACTCGGCAGCGATCTGGTGGCGTGGATCAACTACCAGCCCCTGTGGCAGGACATCAGCCGCAGCGAACCGGATCTGCTGACCTGAGCCGTCGCTCCCCTCCGTCAACCCCGGCGCACCGGCCTCACCTGCCCTGACCTGACCCGAGGGGCCTGGTCGTCTTCCCGTACGGCACAATCCCCTTTCATCGCAAGGAAGTTCACGGATCGGTGCTTCACGGATCGGTGCTCGGACGAGGGCGGGGAAGGCGGCGTACGCGGTGGCGGTGCAGGAGGCGCGGCAGGGCGCGCACGGGGGTGGCTGCGCATGCGGTGACTGCCCGCACGGTGCGCGCGAGGGGCACCGGCGGGCCGTGGCCGAGTTCCTCGCCAAGCGCGACGAGCTGGCCGCCGGGGAGGGGCTTCCCGCGGCGGTCGCGCACTCCGCGGGCGCTTCCCGGCAGTGGGTGTCGGACGAACTGACCCAGTCCGCGCGCGCCGTCGCCGAACGAGGCCGGGCCGAGGGCGAGGCCTGGCTGGGCCTGCTGTGGCGGCGCACCCTCGGTGTCGTCTGGGGAGCCGCGGGCGTGCTGCTCCTGGTCCAGGCGCTCACCGCGATCGGCACCGGCTGGACGCTCGCCCGTACGGCCGGACTCCTTGCGGCCGTGGTCGTCGGCGGCCTGCTGACCGGCGCCGGACATCTGCACCGGGCGCGCGGCGGCGTCCTCGCGCCGGTGATCGGCGAGGACAACCGCCTCTCCACCTCCCGCGCCGTGGCGGCCTGCTGGGTCCTCCTCGTCGTCTTCGCCGTGCTCGTCATCGCCGGGCAGCTGGCCGGTGCTTCCGGGCACCGGCAGCGGGACGAACTGATCGCCGGTCTCGAACTCGCCCGCGCCGCCGGAGCCGTCACCGTCCTCGCCGTCGTGTGCGGGGTCGCCGTGCTCGTCCGCCGTGTGGTGGGCCTGCGCGTCCTCGGCCAGCGGCTGCAGAAGGTGCCGGCCCACCGGCCCCGAGCCGCCGATCTGCTCACCGACGACGCGGGCCGCGGCAGCTTCGCGGACACGCAGTACGTCCTGGTCAGCGCCGTCGCCATCGTCTTCGCCGCCGTACGGCTCGCGCGCCGCCCGGAACAGCTGCCCGACCTGCCGTGGGGGCTCGCGCTGCTCGTCCTGGTGTCGGCGGCGACATACCTGGCGGGCAAGTACGCCGAGGGCGGCCGCCCCGTGATCCTCTCCGTGGTGCGGGCCCGCGAGGCCGGCGACCTCGACGCCCCCATCCGCACCGGCGACGACATCGAGATCCGCGGCGCCGGATTCGTGCCTCCGGGCGCGCAGAACGCCGACCGTCTCGCCCGTATGGTCGTCCGCATCGGAACCGTCCACGTCCATGTGCCGCTCGTCCCCGTGCCCGGCGGATTCACCAACCCGACCGACGCTGCCCTGACCGTCCCCGTCCCGGTCGATGTGGAGCCGGGCCGCGTCGACGTCCAGGTGATCACCGCAGCGGGCGTGGAGACGAACCGGTGCACGATCGACGTCACGGACTGATTCCCGCACTGAGTCACGGCCCCGGTCACGGACCGGGAAGCCCGGCACGGCAACGGAACTGTTCTCGCGAATTCGGTGTACGCCACTGAGCAGGACCCCCTGTTCCTACGTATCGTCTGATGACGGGTCAATGGGCGAGACAGTCAATGGGAGAGGCGGCGAGGGCGATGGCTCACGGCATGCGCACCGGCAGCCACACCGGCTACGTCAGAAGCAGCGGCTGGAGGGAGAGCGCTTCCCGCTACGCCCTGCTCCCGCTCCGCGTCTTCCTCGGCGTCACCTTCATCTACGCCGGCCTGGACAAGATCACCGACAGCGCGTTCATGTCCGCCAGCGGCGCCGGGTCCATCGGCGAGATGATGGAGGGCGTCCGCGACGTCTCCGCCATCCCGGCCCTCGTCGACCTCTCCCTCAAGAGCCCCGTCGGCTTCGGCTACGCCATCGCCATCGGTGAACTCGCCGTCGGCATCGGTACCCTGGTCGGCCTGTTCGCCCGCATCGCGGCGCTCGGCGGTGCGCTGATCTCGCTCAGCCTCTGGCTGACCGTGAGCTGGTCCACCGAGCCCTACTACTACGGCAACGACCTGGCGTACCTGATGGCCTGGCTGCCCCTGATCCTCGCCGGGGCGTCCGTCTTCTCGGCCGACGCGATGCTCGCGACCCGGCGCAGGCGGGCCTCGGGGCTCGTCTAGCCCCGGGGCTCACCCAGGCATTCGGCCGGACGCCCGGCCGTACGTCCCCCGGACATCCGTCAGGCATCCCTGGAGTCGTCAGCCGTCCTTGGAGTCGTCGGGCGACCGGTCCGCGGGGCGGCCGGGTATGTGGTCCGCCGGGCGGTCGGCTGATCGGTCGGTCGAGCTGTCGGCTGAGCGGTCCGTCGGGCTGTCGGTCGAGCGACGGGTCGAGCGACGGGTCGAGCGGTGGCCGGGCCGGCCGCGTATCCCGTAGGCCACGGCTGCCGCCGCGCCGCCGAGCAGCAGGCCCGCAAGCAGCAGAGGGAACGCCACGAACCACGGCGTGTCCCAGATGCCGCCCGCGTCACCCGCGTACGCGATCGCCGCAATCAGCAGGAACAGGCCCAGGACCAGCTTGCCGGGATGGAACTCATGACGTAGCACGGGTCACCTCCGCCTGTCCGATGCCCACTTCGACGTTCAGCTCAAGTGTGCCGCCGTCCCTGCTGCCCGCGGGCGGGTCCAACGTCACCGTCTTCTCCTTGCCCGGAGCGATGTCCACATCTCCGTCGCGGTCGTCCGGCAACTGGATGTCGCCGACCCCTACTTCGACGTTCAGCTTCACCGTGCTGTCCTTCGGCAGGATCACCTTCAGCTGTCCGGCCCCCACCTCGGCACTCGTCGTCACCGTCCGGTCCTTGCCGGGGCCTGCGCGGCTCAGGTCGAGGGTGCCGATGCCCGTACCCAGTTCGTACATGGGCCGGACCTGCTCCGACGTGGCCGGTTTCCAGTCCGTGCGCGCCCAGGTGGTGCTGATGTCCTTGGGCAGCGCGGCCGCGCCCGCGAGCAGCGTGGCCGTGATCACCGCGAGGATGATCGAGCCCACCCCCGTGCGCCCGGCGAAGGCGCTGACGGCGATGCCGATCGCGAAGACGGCGAGCGCGCACGCGAGGCCGGTCTGCAGGCTGGTGCCGAGCGCTTGCTCCTCCCACGTCAGGCCCGTGCCGAGGCCGCCGGCGACCAGTGCCGTCAGGAAGACCGAGCCGCCGATCCAGCGCGGGCCGCGCGGCTTGGGCCGAGGGGCGGGAGCGGCGGGCTCGCCCTGCCGTATCCGACCGTGCGGGGGATCCGGCTGGTACTCGACGGTGACGCCCTCCGGCCCCCAGAAGTAGCCCGAGATCCCGTCGTGCGTGCCGTCCTTGACGATCGGGTCCCGCCACCACGAAGGGGCCCCGGCCACTGGCGGTGCCTTCGCCTCGGGCGGTGCGTCCGCGACGGTCTGCGCCGCCACCGGGTCGGGATCGGTCAGGCCGCGCTGCTGCGACCAGTACCCCGCACCCGCGAGGAGCAGGGCGAGCACGGCGGCGAAGGTCAGCGCACCGCCGTTGTTCAGCAGGGACAGGAAGACGCCGCAGCCGACGAGCGCGAAGAGCACGGCCGTCAGTGCCTGGCCGTCGACCCGGCCGGAGAGCAGCCTGCGCGCCTCGTTCTCCTCCTCGTCGTCGAAGGGGACGAACAGCCACGCGAAGCCGTAGAAGACAAGGCCGAGCCCGCTCGTGATGGAGAGGACCGCGAGACCGATCCGGAAGATCACCGGATCCATGTCGCAGTGCCGCCCGAGCCCCGCGCACACGCCGCCCAGCTTCTTCTGCCGCCGGTCACGGCGGAAGTTCCGCACGCCTGCGGGCCCGCCCGGCTCCTGCGCCGTGGCGGACAGCGGATCGCGCTGCGCGGCCTGCGGGCCCGTCGCGGCGGGCTGCTCGTCTGTCATGTGTCCATGGTGACGGGCGGGAGGCCGCGACGGCAGTCGGGACAACCCTGGCCGAACCCTGATATCACCCCTGACGCGCCCCTGCCCCGACCCGCTTCCACCGTCCGTCCGGGTCGGAGATCAGGGGAGTCTCGGGGGTCGACCCTGATGCCCGCACCCGCGTACGCGTGTGAATATCGGAGACATGCCGGAAGCCGCAGCAGTATCCATCGAAGACGAGCGGCCGCTGCGAAAGCTCTACCGCAGCGGTGACGGCCGTTGGCTCGGCGGAGTCGCGCGCGGCCTCGCCGGGCACCTCGGGCTGCCCGTCGTCTGGGTGCGGCTGATCTTCGTCGGCCTGTTCATGGCGGACGGGCTCGGCGCGCTGTTGTATGCGGCCTTCTGGTTCTTCGTGCCGCTGGGCGTCGGCGGTGTCGATGCACAGCGAGCGCCCTCCGCGGTCACCACCGAGACGACGGCCGACGGCCGCCGCAAGCTCGTGGCCCGCAAGCCGGACAAGGGTCAGCTCGTAGCGCTGCTCGCGATGGTCATCGTCGCCATGGTCTTCGTCGGCAATGTGGACCTGGGCAGTTCCACCAAGGCCTATCTCGTCCCGACCCTGCTCGTTGCCGCCGGTGTCGCCCTCGTCTGGCGCCAGGCCGACAACGCACGCCGGGCCCGCTGGATGGCGGTCGGCCGCCGTCGGCGCACGCTGACCATCGCCCGTGCGGCCGCCGGTGTGCTGCTCGTCGGTGCCGGTGTCTCCGGCATCGTCGTGCTGCAGGGCTCGACCTCGCACCTCAGCTCCGTGCTGCAGGCGGCGCTCGCCGTGCTCGTCGGCGTCGCCCTGCTCGCCGGCCCCTATCTCGTACGCATGATGCAGGACCTCTCCGAGGAGCGCCTGATGCGGATCCGCGCGCAGGAGCGGGCGGAGGTCGCCGCCCATGTGCACGATTCGGTGCTGCACACCCTGACCCTGATCCAGCGCAACGCGGAGAACGCCTCGGAGGTGCGCAGGCTGGCCCGCGCCCAGGAGCGCGACCTGCGGCAATGGCTCTACAAACCGGAGGGCACGGGCAAGGACGAGGACGACGAGCCCGACACCCTCGCCGAGGCGGTCCGGCGCAACGCCGCGGAGGTCGAGGACAAGCACGGTGTCCCCATCGAGGTCGTCATAGTCGGCGACTGCCCGCTCGACGACAGGTTGTCCGCGCAGATGCAGGCCGCGCGGGAAGCGATGGTGAACGCCGCCAAGTACGGTGGCGAGGGCGGTGCGGTGCAGGTCTTCGCCGAAGTGGAGGGGGAGACGGTGTTCGTGTCCGTCCGGGACCGTGGCCCCGGGTTCGATCTGGATTCCGTGCCGGACGACCGCATGGGCGTACGAGAATCGATCATCGGCCGTATGCAGCGCAACGGCGGCACGGCGCGGCTGCGCGCGGTGCCGGGGGGCGGCACGGAAGTCGAGCTGGAGATGGAGAGGACGGCGACGACATGAGCGACGCGAGTGAGCCCGTGGGGCCCAGGGGCGGATCAGAGGGTGCGGCCGAGCCGTCCGCGGCTCGACCGGACACGTCGGCCGTGCCGACCGCACCAGCCGGGGCGACCGAATCGGCTCAGCCCGCCGATGCGGCCGGTGCCGCCGTCGGTGGTGGCCAGGAGGGCCGCCGTGTGCGCGTTGTGCTCGTCGACGACCACCGGATGTTCCGTACGGGTGTGCAGGCGGAGATCGGCAGGACCACGATCACGGGCGTCGAGGTCGTCGGTGAGGCCGCCGATGTCGACCAGGCGGTCACGGTCATCACGACGACGCGTCCGGAGGTCGTGCTCCTCGATGTGCACCTTCCGGGCGGGGGCGGGGTCGAAGTGCTGCGCCGTTGCGCGCCGTTGATGTCCGACGCCGAGAACCCGGTGCGGTTCCTCGCGCTCTCCGTGTCGGACGCCGCCGAGGACGTCATCGGAGTCATCCGCGGCGGCGCCCGCGGCTATGTCACCAAGACCATCACCGGCACCGATCTGGTCGACTCCGTCTTCCGTGTGCAGGACGGTGACGCGGTGTTCTCGCCGCGGCTCGCCGGGTTCGTCCTCGACGCCTTCGCGTCGACCGACGCGCCTCCGGTCGACGAGGACCTGGACCGCCTCACCCAGCGCGAGCGCGAGGTGCTGCGGCTCATCGCGCGCGGGTACGCGTACAAGGAGATCGCCAAGCAGCTCTTCATCTCCGTGAAGACGGTGGAGTCGCATGTGTCGGCGGTGCTGAGGAAACTGCAGCTGTCCAACCGGCACGAGCTGACGCGGTGGGCGACGGCGCGGCGGCTCGTCTGATGTGACCGTCCGGTAGGCGCGTACGCGATCACGCGGTTACCCTGTGCGCGACGAGAGGAGGACGGTGTGCTGCTGAAGTTCCGCACGGCTAACGTACGGTCGCTGCGCGAGGAGCAGGAGCTGTCCTTTGTCGTCCCGCAGGGCGAGGAGTCGGACGCGGCGCGTGCGCTGGAGTTGTCCGACGGGAAATCGCTCCAGGTCTACCCGGTCCTCGGTGTCTTCGGTGCCAACGCATCCGGCAAGTCCAATGTCGTCACGGCGCTGAAGAAGATGAGGGAAGCGGTCCTTAGTTCCTACGGGCCTTGGACGTCATACACCGGAATTCCCCACCGCGAGCCGTTCGCCCTCGACCCAAAGACCGCCGCCGAAAGCACCTTCTACGAAGTCGATTTCGTGCTGGATGACGGTGTGCGATGGACGTACGGCTTCGAACTGGGTGACAAGCGCGTCGAGTCGGAGTGGCTCCACGCCTATCCCAAGGGGCGTCGGCAGGTGTGGCTCGACCGGGACGCGTCCCGCCAGAGCGTGTACGAGTTCCCCGGCGACCGGGTACAGGACCGTGCGCGCCTCGCCCGCACCACGCGCGCGAACGCCCTTCTCGTCAGCCGGGCGGCCAGCGACAATCACCCTCAACTGTCCAGGATCTACGGCTGGTTCAGGTCGAACCTCTGGGACATCACACCCGAGACCGAGCTGAGACAGCGCGAGGCGTACACCGCGGAGAGATTGCTCGACGAGACGACGCGGGATCGTGTCCAGGAACTCCTTCGGGTCGCCGACCTGGGGATCCAGGGTGCTGAAGTCAAGCGGCAGCCCGGAGACAACGCCCCGACCGTGAAGCTGCTTCACGGAGGCAGCGGCGACGAGCCGGTCGCCTTCGACTGGGCCAATGAGTCATTCGGTACGCGTTCGTGGTTCGCGCTGATCGGACCTCTGCTGCTGGCCCTGGACAGTGGAGCCGTGCTGCTGATCGACGAGTTGGACGCCAGCCTCCACCCGCGTTTCGCGGCCGAGGTAGTACGCCTTTTCCAGGCCCCATGGTCCAACACCAACCAAGCACAGCTGCTGTTCACGTCTCACGACGCGTCGCTGTTGAAGACTCCCAGGGGTGGCCGCTCGCTGGATCCGGGGCAGATCTGGCTCACGGAGAAGGACAAGAGCGGCGCCACGGAGCTGTATCCGCTGAGCGACATCGATCCCGGTCCAGATGAGGACCTTGCGGATTCCTACCTGGCGGGTGCTTTCGGCGGGGTGCCGAACGTCACCCAGGGGCAGATCGGACGAAAAGTGCTGACCGTACTGGCGGGGGAGGCAGAGCGTTCCTGATGGCGAGGGACAAGGGGCGGGACAATCCGGGGCGGAGCCGGAAGCCGAAGGTGCTGCGGCGTGAGGTGTTCGTCTTCACTGAAGGCGAGGTCACCGAGCCGGAGTTCATCACCTTCGTGACCGAGAACGGCACGCGCGCGGAGCCAGGACGAGAGCTCGTCTGCACGGTCGAGAACCGGAGCGCCCCGACCAAGCGCCGCAAGCCTCTGCCGCTGGTGGAAGAGGCAATCGACAAGTGGGTCGAGGTCGAGCGGGCCGCGAAGAAGGCGAAGCTGAAGCCGACGGACTGGAACTGGCCTCAGGTGTGGTGCCTCTTCGACCGCGATGAGCACAAGGACATCCCCACCGCCTTCTCGCGGGCGAAGCAGGCGAAGCTGCACGTCGCGTACTCCCACCCCTGCTTCGAGCTGTGGCGCCTGCTCCACTACAAGAACCACACGAGCTCCTTCGGCGGGGTCTGTGAAAGCGCTGCGGGCATTCTTCGGCAGCAGTCAGGCTTCCCCCAGACCTACGGCCCCACCATCCAGTCGGTTTCCAAGGAGCAGGCGAAGCGGGTCATGCCGGGCCAGCTCCGCGGGAAGTACGAGAAGGCGCGGCAGTACGCCAAAGCGCTCTCCCCCGAGTACACGGGCCCGGACCAGAATCGGTGGGATCCGTTCACGGACGTATGGCGCTTCGTCGAGGACGGCCTGGACGTCGTCGACTACTGACGGTGACTATCCGTGCGCGGTGATTCCTGACGTGCCGGAAGCCTTAGGCTTCCCGGTGCAACCGGACGAATCGCCAGTCATCTCAGGGAGTGCCGTACGTGGCCAAGCTCACGCTCGCGCAGCTGGAACGCCATCTCTTCGCGGCGGCGGACATTCTGCGCGGCACGATGGACGCCGCCGAATACCGCGACTTCATCTTCGTGCTCCTCTTCCTCAAGCGCGTCAATGACGAGTTCGAGGCGGCGCGCGAGGTCGTCATTCAGCAGCGTCTGGCCGCAGGCGAGAGTCAGGAAGATGCTGAGGACGACGCGGAGTCGTACGAGGAGTACGGGCCGCTCGGCGCCATCTTCGTCCCCGAGGAGGCCCGCTGGGAGAAGCTGGCCGGTGCCGTGGACAACGTGGCCACGGAGGCCCTACAGCCCGCCCTCGACGCCCTGGAACGACAGAAGGGCAACAGCGAGCTGCGCGGCCTGTTCGCGCACGTGAACTTCAACCGCATCGGTGGCGGTGGCAGCGGCAAGGGCTCGGCCGCGGCGCTGGCCGACAAGCGGCTCGCCGCGCTCATCGACCACTTCGGGAGCATCCGGCTGCGCGGTGAGGACTTCGAGTTCCCCGACATGATCGGTGCCGCGTACGAGTACCTGATCAAGGACTTCGCCGACTCGGCCGGCAGCAAGGGCGGCGAGTTCTACACCCCGCGTGCGGTCGTCCGGATGATGGTGGAGTTGGCCCGCCCGCACGGTGGCATGCGCGTGTACGACCCGTGCGTGGGCTCCGGCGGCATGCTTATCCACGCCATGGAGTACGTGGACGAGCACGGCGGCGACTCCCGCAATCTGGGCCTCGCCGGGCAGGACGCCAACAGCGGTTCCTGGGTCATGGCCACGATGAACATGCTCTTTCACGGGGCCAAGAAGTTCTCGCTGCGGACCGGCGACACCCTCACGAACCCGCTCCATCCGGAGAGCGACTTCGATCTGGTTCTCAGTAATCCGCCCTTCTCCATGGACTACAAGATGGAGGAGGTGCCGCGGCTGACTGAGCGCATGCCATACGGCCAGACGTCCGAGCGGGGCAAGGCCGACCTGATGTTCCTCCAGCACATGCTGGACATGGTGAAGCTGAAGGCCGGAGCGGTCTTCACCGTCATGCCGCACGGTGTGCTGTTCCGTGGCGGTCAGGAACAGAAGATCCGGGCGGAGCTGCTGAAGCACGACGTCGTCGAGGCGGTGATCGGACTCGCCCCGAACCTCTTTTACGGGACCGGTATCCCGGCCTGTGTGATCGTGCTGCGTCCGGCGAGCGAGAGGCGTCGGGATCGACGCGGGCAGGTCCTCTTCATCAACGCCGACCGCGAGTACCACGCGGAGCGTGCCCAGAATGTGCTCCTCCCCGAGCACATTGAGAAGATCGTCTCCACGTTCCATGCGTTCCAGGACGACGAGGTCTTCGAAGACGTGGATGGCTTCGCGCGGGCTGTGGGGCGGGAGGAGCTGGAGGGCAACGACTTCAACTTCAACATCCGCCGGTACGTCGACAACACTCCGCCGCCGGAGCCGCAGGATGTGCGGGCGCATCTGGTGGGTGGCGTACCTGTCGCCGAGATCGAGGCGAAGAAGCTCCTTCTGGACGCGTACGACATCGGGGTGGGCGACCTCTTCGCGGTGCGGGAGAACGACTCCCAGTACGTCGACTTCCTGCCGGAGGGGGAGCGGCCGGACGCGCCGCGTCTCGCTGCGTTGGCGAGTGGGCGTGAGCGGGAGCTGTGGGACGCCTTCGATGAGTGGTGGGCTTCCGAGACGGAGCAGATCGCTTCGCTGGAGCCGGTCGAGGGCGACGACCGTACGGAGCAGGAACGTAAGGCCCAACTGGCGCGGCTGAGGGGTGACTTGATCGGATCGTTCCGGGAGCGGCTGCTGGCTGTGGGCTTGCTGGACAGGTACGCGCTCGCGGGCGCGGTCGCCGGGTGGTGGCACGACGCGAAGAACGAACTCAAGGCGTTGTCGGTCAACGGCTTCGCGGGAGTCGTGGACGGCTGGGTCGAGACGGTGGAGACGTTGCTGGCGCCGGAGCCGGATCCGCGTACGGGTGGGGCGCGGGACCGTACGGCGGCGGAGCGGCGGCAGGCGTACGACCACAAGGTGGTCGCGGCGATCGCCCCCGACTTCCTGGAGGAGCTGGCCTCTGCGGACCGGACGTACGCGGAGCTGGACGCGAAGGTGAAGGCGGCGCAGGAGGCGGAGGCGGCGGTTGCCGCTGCGGCCGCGCTGGCTACGGGGGACGACTCGGATGGGGCTGATGGTTCGGACTCCGGTTCGGAGGCGGGGGTGGCTCCGGAGGTTGACCCCGAGCTGGTCAAGGCGGTGCTCAGCAAGGCTCAGATGCGGGACCTGACGAAGAAGCGGGCCGAGGCGAAGAAGGCCATCGAAGAGCTTGAGGACGACTTCTGGCCGGTGCCGGCGGTTCAGCGGAAGCGGGATGCGGAGCGGGAGAAGGCGGCGAAGGAGGCGGCTGCCGGTGCCGCTGGGGCCAAGGGGGGCTCGGCTTCGGGGAAGGGGCGGGCTCGGGCTGCGGAGCAAGTCGCTTCGGGGCAGGGGGCGTTGATGGAGCATCCGGGTGTGGAGTCGGTGCCTGTTGAGGATGACGCTCCTGTGGCTGACGGCCGAGCCGGTGCGGTGAAGAAGGCGCGACTCACTCGGGCTCGGGAGGAGCTGGCCGAGGCGAGTGGGGAGCGGGACGTGGTGCTCGGCATCCTGCGGGAGGACTTGTCCGGGAAGCTGGGTGGTCATGTGGTGCGGCGTCAGCGGGAGTTGGGCGAGTCGTATCGGGTTTGGGAGGGGAAGTACCGGGTTTCTTTGCGGGAGATTGAGGGGCGGCGGGCTACTGCGGCGGAACAGTTGGGTACCTTTCTTGGGGAACTGGGCTATGCGTAACTCGCAAGTGCCGCCGGGGTGGTCGGAATCAAAGGTTGGCGAGCACTTTGATATGACGCTCGGAAAGATGCTCAGCAAGGCGGCTGGGGAAGGACGCAAGCAGTTCAAATATCTGACAAATAGAAATGTCCAATGGGGGCGTTTCGACCTTCGCGATCTTGAGAGCATGCACTTCTCCGAGAGTGAGCAGAGGCTCTATTCCTTGCGGCCTGGAGATCTCCTGGTTACGGAAGGTGGGGAGATTGGGCGCACCGCCATGTGGGAGGGGATTAATGCGGAACTCTTCTTTCAGAAGTCACTGCACAGGCTAAGGGCTACTGGGGCAATTGATCCTTGCTACCTGCTGCACTACATGAGTTTCGCCGCAAGGCGGGGTCTATTTAGTCACTTGGCTGGTCAGACGAGTATCGCCCATTTGACTAAAGAGAAGCTAGCTAACTGGACCATTCTGCATCCAGATGATCTCGGAGAGCAGCGGCGTATCGTCGAAGTCCTCGCGGCGCTGGCTGAGGAAGAGAAGTCGATTGAGGCGCTGATCAAGAAGAGCCATCTTGTTCGCGGCGAGATCGCGCGCGACGCGCTGTTCGGGCAGCAAGTAGCGAGCGTTGCTATCCGAGACATGGCTGCCGTCTCGTCAGGCAGTACGCCGTCGCGCTCACGCGGAGAGTATTGGTCTGGTGGCACCGTTCCTTGGGTGCGGACCGCAGAGATCAACTTCAACGTGATTACAGCGACTGGCGAATGCGTAACGCCGAAGGCGGTCGCTGATACAGGATTGCGCGTTTATCCGCGTGGGACTGTACTGCTTGCCATGTATGGCGAGGGAGTCACTCGCGGTCGTAGTGCTGTCCTGGGGGTCGAAGCAACCGTCAATCAGGCCGCAGCAGCTATTGTTTGTGACCCTCAGCAGCTCGATCACCAGTACCTCCACTATTGGCTTGAGAGCAGTTACGGCGAGATCCGGAAGATTGGTCAAGGGTCTAACCAGACCAACTTGAACGGTTCGCTCGTCGGGGCGATTCGGGTGCCGCTCCCTTCGCTGGACGAGCAGCGTCGTCTCGTGGCCCCCATTGAGGCATTCGACCGCAAGTTGGCGGCCGATGCTTTGGAACTGAGCAAGCTCAGAACGTTCAAGCAGGGGCTGACCGATGACCTGCTGTCTGGGAAAGTGCGGATGCGTGGGGTCGCCTAAAGCTATGTCGGAGGCATGAGGTGTAGTTCGAACCACACCGTCTTGCCGATGCCGCCGCCCCCGCGTGGCTCCGTGCCCCAGTCATCTGCCACTAGTGCCACCAGTGCCAGGCCCCGGCCCGTCTCGTCATCGAGCGAAGCCTGGCGCGGCACCGGGAGTGTGGCGTTCGCGTCTGTCACCGAGATGCGGAGGCAGTCCTCCCTCGTACGCAGCGGGCCCAGAGCTCGCGGCCCGGGGAGGTCTTCGCGTGGCGGTACGCGTTTGTCATCAGTTCGCTGAGGAGGAGTACCGCCGTTTCCGTCAGGTCGTCAGGGAGTTTCCATGAAGTGGCCTGTTCCGTGAGGAGAGTTCGGGCCCTGCTCACGCTTCGGGCGTGACGCGGCAGGCGCCACTCGATGTCCTGCGGGAGCGTGGGTGGGGTGAGCTGCTGCTGGGTGGAGCCGGGCGGCGTCGGCATGCGTGGTTCGGTCCTTGCGTGTGAGCTTTCGTCGTTTGCCGAGTTCACCGTCGTGGCTCGCGCGTAGTCTCAGGAGGAGCGGCGCGGGTACAGAGGGTGGTTGTACCCGGCTTGGACCCCGGGGAGGTGAATGCGGTGGGCACCACAGGCTCTGAGCCGCCTATGACGTGGCGTTACTGCGGCAATCAGGTCAAGCTCTGGCGCACGCGCGCCGGTTTCACTCGCGAGGCGCTGGCTGTCGAGTCCGGGTACGACTACGAGTACGTGAAATCCATGGAGCAGGGGAGGCGGAAGCCGACGCTGAGGTTGCTTCAGGTTGCTGACGAGATGTGTGAAGCCCACGGACTTCTGCTGGCGGCACAGGATTACCTCAAGCCGGACAGGTTCCCCTCGTACTCCAAGGACTACGCCGAGGCCGAGTCCCGAGCCTCGGCTCTGCACTCGTACCAACCACTCTTCGTTCCAGGACAGTTGCAGACCGAGGGCTACATGCGGGCACTGCTTGGTGCGAACTGTCCTCCCCTGGACGACGAGACGATCGAGGCTCGGGTGGCCGGTCGGCTCCAGCGGCAGGAGAGGTTGGTGCGCTGCCCCACGGTCCTCTTCGGGTTCGTGATCTACGAGGCCGCTTTGCATGAGCCTGTTGGCGGACGCGACTGCATGCGTGAGCAGTTGAACTACCTGCTCAAGATGGGAGCACTCCGCAACATTTCCGTCCAAGTGCTGCCCGTTGGTCAGGGCGCGCACACGGGACTCAATGGTCCTCTCGTGCTGTTGGAGACGCCTGACCACGAAACTCTTGCGTACGAGGAGGGGCAGTCGACTGGAGTTCTCCATTCCGAGCCGGACAAGGTCACCCTGCTTGCCCAGCGCCATGGCATGATCCGCATGCAAGCCCTCAATGCCGAGCAATCGGCACAGTTCATTAGGAAGGTGGCGGGGGAGTTATGAGCGAGGGGCTGGCGTGGTTCAAGTCCAGCTACAGCAATACCGAGGGTGGCGATTGCCTCGAAGTCGCCCTCGACTGGCGCAAGTCCACCTACAGCAACGACTCCTACAACGCCTGTGTTGAAGTCGCCCCCTGCCCCCACTCCATCCACGTCCGAGACTCGAAGCTCGGGCCCCGAAGCCCTCGCTTCGCCGTCCCCGCGACGGCCTGGGCCGCCTTCATCTCGTACGCAACGCGCGGCGCCTGAGCCGAGCCCCGAGCTTCGGGTGTCAAGCTCCGTGCCCCGAGCTCCTTTTGTGAGGAATGGGTGGTGGGTTCAACCCGCCCTCCCGCCCAACCTTCCCGCGCGGGCCCGCTCAACTGCCTCCCCACGCAGCGCACATGACTTTTCGTGACCGGCTTGCCACGCCCCGTTGCCACCCTCTAGCGTTCGCAGCAATAAACAACCCCGACAGGTGTTACCAGCACCCGCCGGGGTCTCACCCCAAGATCGAAACCGAATCGAGCGATCTCGTGGCTTGCGAAAACTCTAACGCCGCCCTGCCTGCCCCCGCACACCCCATGGCCAACCCCGGCTACGGCAAACGCTCCGTCCCGGCGGATTCCGCCGACGGCCCCCGCCGTTCCGTCGACTTCAGCCACCTCCCCGCCCGCGAGAGCCACCTCGCCGCCCTCATCGACCGGCTCCCTGACGGCGCTGCCATGGACGCCAAGACCCTCGCCAAGGCCTCGCCCCTCTACGGGCAGCAAGCCGTACGCACCGCCCTCAACGAACTCTCCCGCGCCGGGCATCTGCGCCGCGTCCGGTGCCTCGCCGAAACGAGCGCCAACGGCACCCGATGGATCTTCCGCACCCACTGGTCCAGCACCGCACGTGACAGCGAATGGTGGGCCCGCTTCCTCGCCGGTGACGGCGTAACCGGGGGTGTCCCCATTGACGTACAACCCGAGCCTGAGCAGCCGACATCGGACCCGAACTCGAACCGTGAACCTCAGCCCCACCCCACCACCGCCTACCAAGCCCTCGCCCAACTAGGCCTCGCCGACCACCGAGTGACCCTCTCCGCAGCCGACTGCACCGCCCTCGAACCCCTCGTCGCCGAATGGTTCGCCCGGGGTGCCACCGGCGCCCAGCTCACCGGCGCCCTCACCTCCGGCCTCCCGGAATCCGTCCACGCACCCCGCGCCTTCCTCGCCCGTCGGCTGCGTGACAAGCTGCCGCCCGAGCCAGAACAGGCGCCCCCCGCTCAGCGCGTGCCGCGCCTCATCCTGGAGTGCACTGACTGCGGCGTCCCCGGACGCCCCGAGGCGCTGCCAGAGGGCTTGTGCAGGGCGTGCACAGGGGTCCCGCTCCCTGGCGTCGGTGTCGGTGTCGACGGCAACCGCATCGACGTACGCCGCCACGCGGCAAACCTGCGCACCACCCTCGCCGCCCACCGCACCGCATCCCAGCCGCCCCCGGCTCACCCGAACTCGACTTGCCTGAACCGCTGATATTCGCCCCGCATCCGTCACGACTCGCGCAAAATAGAACAACAGTCGAAGCGGCCACCGCCGGAGCGCGTCGACGTACGGAGAACGTGGGATCACGTCATCGCGGGGAAAGGCGCCAGCACATGCAACGCGGCACGGCCGAGCTCGACGAGGTGGAGCACCCGATCATCGACCAGCTGAAGTCGATGGGCTGGCAGCATGTGCACGGGCCTGACCTCAGCAAGCCGGGCCCGGAGGGCGACGAGCGCGGCTACGGCGACGTGCTGCTCACCAAGCGCCTCCGTCGCGCCGTGCAACGCATCAACCGCGTCGCCGGTACCGGGGAGACGTGGATGGACGACCCCGACGCCCACGCCGCCATCGACGGCCTGAGCCGAGCCGCTCGCAACGTCGCCACCGCGTCCCTCAAGGACGTCAACAGCGATGTCACCAGCCTGCTCCTGAGCGGCACTCCGGCCACCGGCCACGAAGTGCACCACCAGGGCAAGACCGTCCACGTGCAGTACATCGACTGGGAGCTGGAGGGGATCGATGACAGCGAAATCCTTCGCCGGAACGAGTTTCTGGTCGTAGACCAGCTGCGGGTGCGTACTCCCGACGGGGCGGAAGCCGTCCTCGACCTCGTGCTGTTCGTGAACGGCATTCCCGTCGCCGTCATCGAGTGCAAGAGCCCCGACCGCAAGGACCCTGTCGGTTCCGCGATCCGTGATCTGCGGGCCTATGCAGGGATGCCGCTCGACGACGACCCCAGAGAGCCGCACGAACGGCCCGGCGGCGTGCCGGAGTTCTTCGCGCCCGTGCAGCTTCTCGTCGCGGCCGCCGGTGGCAGCGGTGCGGCCCTCGGCACCATCACGTCCAGCGAGGAGCACTTCGCCGCCTGGCGGAGTGTGACCCCCGACTACAAGGACAGCGAGGCGCTCGGCCGCGTGCTTCAGGCGGTCAGGCGAGAGAACGGCGAGCGGCTCGTCGAGCCGGGACAGTCGCCCACCGATCAGCACAAGCTCGTCGCGATCGTCCTCAAGCCGCGCAACTTGCTGAACATCATCCGGCACTACGTCTTCGAGCTGCCCGTGAAGACGAAGGAGGGCGAGCCGCCGATCACCGTGAAGGCGGTCTGCCGGCACCAGCAGTACCGGGCTGTAGAGAAGATCGTGCGGAAGCTGCGCACCGGGCGGACTCTGGAGGATCCCGCAGCCGAGGCCGATGAGCGCGGTGGTGTCATCTGGCACACCCAGGGCTCCGGCAAGAGCCTGACCATGGCATTCCTCGCCCGTAGGCTCCAGACCAGCCGTGATCCGGAGCTGAATCGCTTCACCGTGCTTGTCATCACCGACCGCAAGCAGCTGGAGCAGCAGTTGTCGGCGGCGGTGCGGGTCAGTGGTTGTGCGGTTCGGGTCGCCAAGTCGCAGGCGGACGTGGAAGGCATGCTGGGGCGTGCCGGGAAGCCTGGCGGGCGGGCGGTCATCTTCGCGATGATCCAGAAGTACCTGGGGCGGATTCCTGGGGTCGTGGGCGAGACCACGAGCAGCGACGAGCGGGACCCCAGCGCCGAGTTCGCGGCCGCCCAGGCCCGTATCGAGAAGGGCGGGAACGCAGAGGAGGCAGCGGATCCCACGCCTGACGCCGAGACCATCGAAGCAGTCCGGCGCCGGTTCACCGAGTGCAGTACGTCACCGCACGTCTTGGTGCTCGTGGACGAGGCGCACCGGTCGCACACCTCCGTGCTGCACGCGTGCCTGCGGGACGCGGTGCCGAACGCCGCCCGGATCGGCTTCACCGGTACGCCGATCATGAAGGGTCGACTCACCGACACGGGGCGGATTTTCGGCCTTGAGCCGGACGACAAGTTCCTCGACTTGTACCTGATGGACGAGGCGGAGCGGGACAAGGTCGTCGTGCCGGTCCGCTATGAAGGGCGGACCGGGTCGGCCGAGGTGCGGGACAAGCCCGAGCTCAACCAGAAGTTCGAGGACCTGATCGCGCGGCTGCGGGACGAGCAGAAGGACCGGGTCCGCAGCAAGCTGAAGCCCACCAGCCGTGCCGTCGCCGAGTCCGTCTCGATGATCCGGGCCAAGGCCGTGGACATGCTGGAGCACTATGTCACCGGGCCGCTGACCGGCGGCTTCAAGGCGCAGGTGGCGGCGGTGAGTCGGCGAGCGGCCGTGCTCTACCGGCACATGCTCAACGACGCCCGTGCCGAACTCCTCGCCCGGGTACGTGAATTCGATCCGGCGACGCTGCGGCACAAGGACCTGAAGGACTACACGTGGGACGACCTGGTGCTGCTGCGGGCGTGGCAGTACCAGGAGGTGCTGCGGCGCATCGACTTCGTTCCGGTGATCTCCGCCGGTGACGAGCAGAAGCGAGGGCTGTGGCGGGAGTGGACCGATCCGCTGCGGCAGCAGGAGAACATCGACCGGTTCCTGGAGCCGTTCCCGGAGCTGCCGCCGGACAACCCATGGGTGATCACGCACGCTCCTGAGCCCGATCCGGTGCCGGGTGGCACCATCGCGATGAATCCGTGGAGCGGCGCGGCCGTGCCCGTCGTCGAGGAGAAGCGGCCGGTCGCTTTCCTCATCGTCAAGTCCATGCTCCTCACCGGGTTCGACGCCCCCATCGAGCAGGCCCTGTACTTGGACCGGCCCATCCAGGACGCCGAACTGCTCCAGGCCATCGCACGCGTCAACCGGCCGCGCCACAACAAGCACGAGGGGCGCGTCGTGGACTACTACGGCGTACTGAGCGATCTGGCCGTCACGCTGCCCGCGTACAAGGGCGACGGGCCTACCCTGCGTACGGTGCGCAGTCTCGCGAGTGAGGTCCCGGACATGCGGGCGGCGGCCGTCGAGATGGAGCAGTTCCTCGCCGGGATGGGGATCACGGGACTGGATACGCTCGGAGGGCTCGGGCGTGGAATGCTCCTGCTCGGCGACATGGAGGCGCGCGCCGACTTCGACGCGAAGCTGGGTGTGTTCCTGGGTGCTTTGGAACGCGTACTCCCGCATGAGGCGGCCTTGGGACAGGTCGCGAATGCGCGGTACTGGACGGCGCTGCAGAAGCGGGTACGCAGGCACTACCGGGACGCCGAACGTGGGGACTTCTCCATGAGGGCGTACGGGCGCAAGGTGCGGGCCATGGTCGCCGACCATCTGGTTCTGCCCGAGATCACGCAGGTCATCGCGCCGGTGTCCATCCTCGCGCCCGACTTCGACGAGGTCGTGGACCGCATTCCTGATGTGGAGGAGGCCGCGGCGGAACAGGTGCAGGCGCTCCGCTACCACTTGGAGGAGCGACGGGAACACGGAGAGCGGCCCGTCCATCGGACGTTGTCGCAGGAGTTGGAGCAGATCCTTGAGGAGTTCGATGGGCGCTGGGATGAGATCAAGGTGCGTATCGGCCCTCTGATCGACAGGGCGCGGAAGGCGGAGGAGGCTGATCCGGCGGTCGCGGACCTGACGCCCGTCGAGCAGCAGTTGTACACGAAGGTGTCGGACCTGCTGACCGAGTCCCCGGCCTTCGACGTGCCTGATGTGGAGTTTCTGCGTCAGGTGACGGTGGATCTCGCCTCTCTCATCGCCGGCCACGTCACCAGTGCCTCGTGGTCCGGGAACGAGGCGAGCCTGGACGAGCTGCAGGTCGGGATCTGGCATCTCCTGCGTGAGCAGGGCCTGAAGCCGAAGGAGCGTGACCGACAGGCGCTGCGGAACCTGTCGGAGTCGCTCACCGGGCACGCTCAGCGGCACGCCGCCTCCTTCCGGGCGAAGGGGAGGGGAGAATAGGGGCGTGCCCGCCGCCCTACCGCTCTCCAACGCCATGCACACCCGCCGTACCGCCTTGGCGGACGGTCAGACGGTTGTGGCCAATGGCAGGAGATTCCTGGTGACGGTCAGTGCCCGGCGTAAGAGGCTTGGCCTGACCGTAGAGCGGGACGGCTCGCTGACCCTCCGTGTCCCGCCGGACTGTGAACCCGGCAGGGCCGAGGATTTCGTACGGCAGAGCGAGGACTGGATCGCTGCCAAGCTCCGGCTGCGGGAGGAACACCGCCCGGCACATCCGGTGCGGTCCTTCAGGGATGGCGAGAGCTTCTTCTATCTGGGGCGCGAATACCGGTTGCTCTTGGTGGACGGAGACGGCACGGCGCCCGTCCGCCTCGTCGGGGGGAAGCTGAGGCTGGATGCGGCACGTGCTGGAGATCCGAGACAGGCCCGTCGCGAGGTCATCGCCTGGTACCGGAGGGCTGGGCTGCGCTGGTCACAGGGGCGGTTGCAGCCGTGGGGGGCTCGCATGGAGGTTTCCGAACCTGATGTGGTTGTCCGGGACGTAGGGAATCGGTGGGGTACGTATCGGGCAGGTGTGGGTGAGCGGGGGCAGATGGCTCTGCACTGGGCTGTCTTTCAGCTGCCCGCGCATCTTGTCGACTACGTAATCGCCCACGAGCTGGCGCACGCCCGTGTCTCTGGCCATGGGCCGGACTACTGGGCCTTGCTCAGACGAGCCATCCCTGATTGCGAGCACCGTAAGGCTGAGCTGGATGATCTCGGGCGGCGGTTGTGGCTGGGAGAGACGACCGCGCACGGTTGAGAGTGGTAAGCCACGCACTAACCGGTCAAGTGCTCAGCGGTGCGCGCCGCCCGCACCCGGGGCCGGGACCAACTTCCGTACCGCCCAGCGGTAGTGGCCGACCGCCTTGGTGACGCCGATCAGGCCCGTCAGCCACAGGACGAGGCCGGCGCCCATGCCGAGGACGACATCGCCGTACGAGTCGCGTCCCGGCTCGGCGTACGCGGCGGCGGCGAAGGAGGCCCACAGGCCGAGGGCGCACATGAGGAAGGAGCCGAGGAGCCAGCAGAGGCTGAGGCCGGGGGAGCGGAGGGCGGAGTCCGATGGTGCGTGGCTGTCCAATGCCAGCCAGCTCTCGGTGAGTTCGCGCATCCGGCGGTCGCGGCGCATGCCGAGGACGACGCCTATCACGGAGGGGGCGAGCGCCCCCAGACCGAGGACGGCACAGACCGGGCCGAAGACTATGACCATCGGCTCCTTGTCCTCGACCATCTGGATCGGCAGTGCGAGCAGCGACCAGCCGATGACGCCGCCGAGCCCCAACAGCCAGAGCAGCAGCAGCCGGTGCACTCCCAGGCTCCGCCTGCGCAGCTCTTCGAGTGCCATGCCGCGGTCGGCGAGCAGCGCGTTCCGGTCCGGCCAGGTGCGCAGGTGGACGGGCGGCGGAGGGGGCGGCAGCGTACGGCGGGGCATGAGCCAGAACAGTACCTTCGGGCTGCTCGGACCCTTCGTGAGGCCCCTCACGCCACCCGCGTGGCCCCCGCGAACGGCATCTGGCTGATCGGCGCCAGGCGCACCGGCGCGCTCGGGTTCGGGGCGTGGACCATCTGCCCGTTGCCCACGTAGATGCCGACGTGACTGATGCCCTGGTAGAAGAAGACCAGGTCTCCCGGCTGCAGTTGGGAGCGCGAGACCCGGTTGCCCGCGGCGATCTGCGCGTACGTCGTACGGGGAATGGAGACCCCCGCGGCGCGGTACGCGGCCTGGGTGAGCCCGGAGCAGTCGAAGGCGTTGGGGCCCGTGGCGCCCCATACGTAGGGGCTGCCGAGCGCTTCGTAGGCATACGAGACGGCCGTTGACGCGCGGGCGTTGGGGGCCTTCGCCGGGGCGGCCAGGGAGGCGTCGCGGCCGGCGGCGCGGGAGGCCCTGTTCTGATCGCCGTCGCCGGTGAGCCGCGCACGTTCTTCGGTGGTCAGCCGGGCGAGCAGCCGCTTGGCGGCGTCCAGCTTTCCGTTGACCGTCTTCTTGTGCTTCCTCAGCTCCGCCTGCCGGGACTCGAGGCGGTCGAGCGTGCCGTCGGCCTCGCTGTGCAGCTGGTCGATCTCCTGGAGCTGTTTGCGTACGCCGCTGACGGCCGAGGCCTGGCGGCTGCCCGCACGGTCGGCGAGCGCGGCGCGCTCCAGGAACTGGTCGGGGTCGGAGGAGAGCGCGAGCTGGACGACAGGATCGATGCCGCCGCTGCGGTACTGCGCCGTGGCGATCGAACCGAGGCCCTCGCGCGCCGAGTTGAGCTTCTCCGTCTTGCGGGCCGCTTCGTCGCGCAGCTCGCCCAGGGACTTCTCGGCCTTGTCCGCCTTCTCCTCGGCGCCGTTGTACTTCTCTGTGGCGATCTCCGCCTCGCGGTAGAGCGCGTCGACCTTGGACTTCACCTCGGCCGGGCTGAGCCGCGGGTCCGCGTGACCCGTCCCGTCGAAGGCGGTCGCCGTGGCGGCCCCGGCGAGGGCGAGGGTGACGGCGGTACGGGCCGTACCGCCGCTGAGCGCGCGCTGTCTGGGCTTGCGGTGAGCTGCCACGAAGGGGCTCCTTAGGTCCGGCGACGGCCCGCACAGGGGGAGCGGACCGCCGCCGGTTTCTCGGCGGTGGTGTCCGACTGCCGCCCCTGGTCCGGGCGGCGGTGGGGAGCCGGTCACCTGACGAAGGACGCTAAACCTGACCGTCACGGGTTGGTGACGGAATGTACGCAACTGACGGAAGTGCTCCAGCCGGTGACCGTATGTGGCCGCGCGGATCGCGTGGCCACACAGCCTTCGCACAGGCCCCTGACCGATGCGGCGCTTGTGGCTCACCTGGGTGCCGAGCGGTGGTAAGGCCCCGGCTAGGCTCCGGAACCATGGACGTACTCACCCATGTCTTCGTCGGCCTGCACATCATCGGTATCGCCTCCCTGCTGGGTGGCTTCCTCACCCAGATGAAGCAGATGGGCCAGGGCACGGCCCGGTTCAACCCCGCGATGCTGCACGGCGCGCTGACCATGCTGGTCACCGGAGTGATCCTGGTGGGCCTCAACCAGGCGGACGACAACCCGGTCAACAACCTCAAGATCGGCATCAAGATGGCCGTGCTGATCGTGATCCTCGCGCTGGTCTATGTGAAGCGGGACGAGGAGAAGGTCGACAAGGGCATGTTCGGCGCGGTGGGGCTGCTGACCACGGCGAACATCTTCATCGCGGTGCTGTGGACCTGACCAGGACCGCAGGAAAACGGCCCTCCACGCGCGTGTGGAGGGCCGTTTTCCTTTGCGTGTGACGGTTACGCGTGCGTGACGGTTACGCGGGGCGCACCACGCTGTGGATCGGCATGTAGTAGATCGACTCGACGCGGACGTTCGTGCCCGGCTTCGGGGCGTGGATCATCTTGCCGTCGCCGATGTAGATCCCGACGTGGCTGATGTCGTCGTAGAAGAACACCAGGTCACCCGGCTTGGCGTCGGCCGTCTTCACCGTCGTGCCGACCTTCACCTGGTCCCACGTGGTGCGCGGCAGGGAGATGCCCGCGGCCTTCCACGCGTCCTGGGTGAGCCCGGAGCAGTCGTAGGAGTCGGGGCCCGTGGCACCCCACACGTACGGCTTGCCGATCTGCGCCTCCGCGAAGGCGATGACCTTCGCGGCCTTCGTCGCGTAGCCGCTGTCGGTGTCCCCGGAACCGGTGCCGGTACCAGTGTCGGAACCGGTGTCCGGGGTCTCCGTGTTCTCGTCGGTCCCGTCGTTCTGCTGCTCTTCCTCGCGCTCCTTGGCGGCCGCCTCTTCCGCCGCCTTGCGCTTGGCCTCCGCCTCGGCCTCCTGCTTGCGGGCCAGCTCCGCCGCCTTGCGCTTGGCCTCTTCTTCCTTCTTCTTCTCGATCGCCGCGAGCCGCGCCTTCTCCTCGGCGGTCAGCTCCGAGAGCAGCGTCCGCGCCTTGGTCAGCTTCTCCTGGACGGCCTGCTTGCTCGTCTTCAGGTCGTCCCGCGAGTCGCTCAGCGTCTCCAGGGACTTCGCGGCCTTCGTGCGCTGCTTGGTCGCCGACGCCTGCTGCGTCTGGTAGTCGTCGACGGCCTTCTTCTGGCGCGCGGTCAGCCGGTCCGAGAGGTGGTTCTGGTCGAAGTACCCCTGCGGGTCATCGGCGAGCATCATCGTGGCGGTCTCGGAGACGGCGCCGGTGCGGTACTGGGCCGCGGCGAACGAGCCGAGCTCCTGGCGGGCCTCGTTCAGCTTGTCCGCGCGCTTGGCCACATCGTCCAGAAGAGTGTCGACCTTCTTGCGCTGCTTCTCGGTGCGCTCCTTGGCCGAGTTGTACTTCTGAGTGGCGACGCCCGCCTGCTGGTAGAGGTCGTCGACCTTCTTCTGGACCTCTTCGAGGCTGGGCTTCTGCGGCGCGGAGGGTGCCGCTTGGGCGCTCTGCGACAAGAGGGCCACGGAGGTGAGGGCCGCCGTCGTGATGCCGATGGCGGGAGTGGTGCGTATTCCGGCAATGCGGGTCCGCGGCTTGCGGTGCGACGCCAAGGGAGGCGACTCCTTCCGTAGACCGCCTACCGGGTTAGCTGTCGGGTTCGGGCGGATGATCCGGAAGGTTGCCCTACAGTCCCGTACTTCGTACGGGACCGATTCACCCCAAGGTCTTGGTGGGTCCCCGGCTCCGAGGAGATCGGACTCGGCGGAGGCCACCCGTTCCCGGCGGGGTTCGCCGGTGGAAGTACGAGCAGCCCGCGGAGCACGCTAGCCAACTCGTGTGCTCCGTGTGAAGGTTGATGTTCGATATGCCCGATACATTTTCGTGACTTTACGAAGCTCTTGACGCGGGCACGCCGTGCCGTAGCGGAGCGTCACCGTCCGCGGGCGGGGCGTAGGCGAGTGGAGGTGGCCGGAACCCGGGGCGGGTTGTCAGTGGGGCCGCCTAGACTCGGGAGGCGATGAGCAGCCTCTTTGATGACAGCTTCCTGGCGGACCTCAAGGCCTCGCGGCCCTCGGAGGAAGAGCACCCGCCGCCGCCCGAGGACAGCGCGCCGGAACCCGTTCCGGACGACCTGTTCGACGGGAAGTTCGACGCGCCCACGCCCCGGGACGCGCACTACCGCGGCGGCGCCCCCCGCCCGGTGATCGACCCGGCGGCGCTGCTCGACGGTCTCAACGAGAACCAGCGCGCGGCCGTCGTGCACGCGGACTCCCCGCTGCTCATCGTCGCCGGCGCCGGCTCCGGCAAGACCCGCGTCCTCACGCACCGCATCGCGTATCTCCTCGCCGAGCGGCATGTGCACCCGGGACAGATCCTGGCGATCACGTTCACGAACAAGGCCGCGGGCGAGATGAAGGAGCGCGTCGAGCAGCTCGTCGGGCCGCGGGCGAACGCGATGTGGGTGTCGACCTTCCACAGCGCCTGCGTCCGCATCCTGCGCCGCGAGTCGAAGAAGCTGGGCTTCACCTCCTCCTTCTCGATCTACGACGCCGCCGACTCCAAGCGGCTCATGGCGCTGGTCTGCCGCGACCTGGACATCGACCCGAAGAAGTTCCCGCCGAAGTCCTTCAGCGCCAAGATCTCGAACCTGAAGAACGAGCTGATCGACGAGGAGACCTTCGCAGGACAGGCCGCCGACGGCTTCGAGAAGACCCTCGCCCAGGCCTACGCGATGTACCAGTCGCGGCTTCGCGAGGCGAACGCACTCGACTTCGACGACCTGATCATGACGACAGTCCACATGTTCCGCGCGTTCCCGGACGTGGCCGAGCACTACAGGCGCCGCTTCCGGCACGTGATGGTCGACGAGTACCAGGACACCAACCACGCCCAGTACGCCCTCGTGCGAGAGCTGGTCGGCCCCTCCGGAGGCGAGGGGGACGATCCCGCCGAGCTCTGTGTCGTGGGTGACGCGGACCAGTCGATCTACGCCTTCCGCGGCGCCACGATCCGCAACATCCTCCAGTTCGAGGAGGACTACCCGAACGCGACGACGATCCTCCTGGAGCAGAACTACCGCTCCACGCAGACGATCCTGACCGCCGCCAACGCGGTCATCGAGCGCAACGAGAGCCGTCGCCCCAAGAATCTGTGGACCAACGCGGGCGCGGGCGCGCGCATCACCGGCTATGTCGCCGACACCGAGCACGACGAGGCGCAGTTCGTCGCCGACGAGATCGACCGCCTCACCGACGCGGGCGACGCGAAGGCCGGGGACGTCGCGATCTTCTACCGGACGAACGCGCAGTCGCGTGTCTTCGAAGAGATCTTCATCCGCGTCGGCCTGCCCTACAAGGTCGTCGGCGGCGTCCGCTTCTACGAGCGCAAGGAGGTCCGGGACGTCCTCGCGTATCTGCGCGTGCTCGCCAACCCCGAGGACTCCGTACCGCTGCGGCGCATTCTGAACGTACCCAAGAGGGGCATCGGCGACCGCGCGGAGGCGATGATCGACGCGCTCTCGCAGCGCGAGAAGATCTCCTTCCCGCAGGCGCTGAAGCGCGTCGACGAGGCGTACGGAATGGCGGCCCGCTCGGCGAACGCCGTCAAGCGTTTCAACACGCTGATGGAGGAGCTGCGGACCATCGTCGAGTCCGGCGCGGGCCCGGCCGTCGTCCTGGAGGCCGTGCTCGAACGGACCGGCTATCTGGCCGAGTTGCAGGCCTCGACCGACCCCCAGGACGAGACGCGCATCGAGAACCTCCAGGAACTTGCCGCCGTGGCCCTGGAGTTCGAGCAGGACAGCGGTGCGGGAGAGGGTGAAGGCGAAGGCGAGGCAGCCGGTGTCGCCGGTTCGCTCTCCGAGTTCCTGGAGCGCGTCGCGCTCGTCGCCGACTCCGACCAGATCCCGGACGAAGAGGACGACGGCTCCGGAGTCATCACGCTGATGACCCTGCACACCGCCAAGGGCCTGGAGTTCCCCGTCGTCTTCCTGACCGGCATGGAGGACGGCGTCTTCCCGCACATGCGCTCCCTCGGCCAGGTCAAGGAGCTGGAGGAGGAGCGGCGTCTGGCGTACGTGGGCATCACGCGCGCGCGGGAGCGGCTGTATCTGACGCGGTCCTCGATGCGCAGCGCCTGGGGCCAGCCCTCGTACAACCCGCCGTCGCGCTTCCTGGAGGAGATCCCGGACGCCCACCTCGACTGGAAGCGCACCGGTTCCGTCGGCGCGCCGGCGTCCTCCGGACCCGCGGCGGGCATCACGTCCTCCCTGTCGTCGTCGCGCTCGCGCGCCGGGGGCGCGCAGGGCTTCGCCACCCGCCGCGCCACCGAGAAGCCGGTGGTCTCGCTGGCGGTCGGGGACCGGGTGACGCACGACCAGTTCGGCCTCGGGACCGTGGTCGGAGTGAAGGGCTCGGGTGCGAACGCCGAGGCGACGGTGGACTTCGGAGAGCCCAAGCCGAAGCGCCTGCTGCTGCGGTACGCACCGGTGGAGAAGCTGTAACGCCGGGGGCGGCGGCCGGAGTTACGCCGGGTCGCCGCCGCGGGGCGCGGCCGGAGTTACGCCGGTCGAGGTCGCGGGGCGCGGCCCGAGTTACGTCGGGTCGAGGTCGTGGCTGCGCAGCCACGGCAGGGGGTCGATCGCCGAGCCGCCGCCGGGACGCACCTCGAAGTGCAGGTGCGGTCCCGTGGAGTTGCCGGAGTTCCCGGAGAAGGCGATGACGTCGCCCGCCTTGACGGGGCCGCTGGAGATCTTGTGCGTGGAGAGGTGGCAGTACCACGTCTCCGTGCCGTCCTTGGCGGTCACGATCGCCATGTTTCCGTAGGCGCTGTTCCACTTCGTGGAGACGGTGCCGTCGGTGGCGGCCATCACTTCGGTGCCGTACGACACCGGGAAGTCGATTCCGGAGTGCGCCGACATCCAGTTGATGCCCGCCTGGCCGTAATAGGCGCTCAGCCCCTGCTGCTTGACCGGCAGCGCGAACTTGGGGCGCAGCCGCTCCTTGCGCGCGGCTTCCTCGGCGGCCTTCTTCTCGGCGGCCACCTTCTGCGCCTTGAGGTCGATGCGTTCCTGGGTGCGGCTGGCCCGGTCCGCGAAGTCGCCCGCGTCCGCCGAGAGGTTCTCCAGCTGCGTGTCGAGCTTGTTGTTGGCCGCGGAGGGCTGTACCGACGTCGGGTCCGGGGCCGTGGCGGCCTGGGTCTCCTTGCCGTCGTCACCGCTGAAGTTGCTCACGGAGGCGGCGGCGATACCGGCGACGCCCATCACACAGGCCGACGGCACGGCCACCGTGAGCAGGGCGGAGCGCTTGGCGGGGGTGCGGCGGCGGGTCCGCGAACGGGAGCCGCGGGAGCGGTCCATGACCGGCGGCTCGTCGTCACCGGCGTCGCGTCCGAAGCTCGGCTCGATCGGGCCGAGCGGCTCCGCGGGCGCCTCGTCCGGGATGAACTCGTGTTCGGCGGGGGCCGGTTGGGCGTACGCATCGGATGCGTAGGACTCGACCGGCGCGTCGGCCGAGTACGCCGTGTGCTCGTAGGCCTCGACGGGTTCGTACGGATCCGGGGTTCCGTGCTCCTCGACGAGCGCGGTCGTATGCGTGGCCTCGGTCGCCCCGTACGTCTCGTGTGTCCCGGTCGCTCCGTATGTCGCCTCGTGGCCGCCGGAGTTCCACGCGGTCGCGTCGTACGCGCCGGTGTCGAAGGGCTGCGCCTCCCACTGGCTGGTCTGCTGCGGCTGGTTCCAGGCGGTGGTGTCCCACTGGTCGCCGGCGTCGGGGCCAGGCTGGGCGGGGATGTCCGTGGCGAGTGTCTGGTAACCGCCTGTCGACCACGCGGCGCTGGTGTCGTAGCTGCCCGTCTCGTAGCCGTTCGCGTCGTACGCGACCTGGTGCTGCGCGGCGTACGGGTCGTAGCCGAGTGTCTGCTGCGTACCCGTGGTCGACCACTGGCCGGTGTCGTACTGATTGCCGGGCATGTCGCCGAAGAGCGGGTCGGAGGCGAAACTTCCGGTGTCGGGGCTCGCCGTGTCGTAGCCGCCGGTGGTAGCGAACGAGCCGGTGGAGTAGCCGTCGTACCCGGTGTAACCGCCGTGCTGCGTGCCCTGGTCGTACGACGCATAGGGCGCGTAGTCGGCGGGTGCCGAGGCCGGGGGAGTGGAGGTCCCCGACGGGTGACGGTCGTTCACCAACTTCTCTTTCGCCTCGGCAGCAAGGGCGGAGCAGTGCGGTGACTGTACCCGGCGGTACGCGGGCGCGACAATCTTCGGCAGGTTTCCCGATCTCAGGAAACGGGCATTCGGCCGCCTTTCGGCGGACTGTGGGCACAGCTTTGGCTCTGCGTTCGAGAGACGTTCGACGAATCGTGGTGAACGCGGGGCGCGGGAGCCGCTTCTCGGGCCACCGCGCCTGCCGCTTTCACGCCACCGTCAGTCCGTTCAGCTCGCCCGCGCCCCGATCTCCCGTGGCCGGCTGGTCGATGGCCTGGCGGATTCCGGTGGCGACCGCGGGATGCACGGGCAGGGCGAGGTGGCCGATGCCGGAGACGCGTACGTTCTGCGCGATCAGGTCGGGATGGTCGATGCAGGCCGTTTCCAGGGGAACCATCAGCTGGTCCAGATCGCTCCAGAAGCTCACGAAACGTGTGCGGCACTCCGGCGCGGGTTCGCGCAACTCCTCGATCACATCCGAGCCGGGGCGCATCTGGCGCACGATCGGGTGCGCGTCGGCAAGCCGCACCACGCGCGTGCCCGAGTGCGGTGTGCCGAGGGTGACCAGCGTGCGCACGCGCTTGTCGCCGCCCAGGCGCTGCGCGTAATAGCGGGCGATGAGACCGCCGAGGCTGTGGCCGACGATGTCGACCCGGTCGTGGCCCGTGCGCTCGCAGATCTCCTCTATGTGGCGGCCGAGCAGTTCGGCGGCGGTGCGGATGTCGCAGGTGAGAGGGGAGTAGTTGAGGGACTCCACGTGCTGGCGGCCGTGCTGGGCCAGGGAGCGGCGGAGCAGGACGAAGACGGAGCGGTTGTCGATGAAGCCGTGCAGCAGGACGACCGGCGGCCTGCTCCCGGTGGGGAGCCGGGGGGCTTCGGGGGGTGACGGCGCGGGGACGGTCCTGCGTTCCGGCGTGATGCCCGACGGGTAGAGGAGGAGGTGCCCGGTGAGAATCGCCAGCTCGAGTGCGGTCGCTTTCAGCAGGGTCAGGGAGAGTCCCGCCAGTCTGGCGGGGAGCAGGGAGCAGAGCGGGCGAAAGGGCAGGACCCTCGTGACGGTCATGGTCGACCTCCCGGTCGGCACGCGGGAGGACAACTCTGTCCCCCGTGTGCCCGTAGTGGGGAGGCGCGGCGGAGGGCGGGCGGCGGCGCGTGGTCGGCGCCGGTGGCCTGCCCACCGGCGGCGCGATCGCCGATGCGCCGCATCACCACGCCGCGCGGCTGACTGCGCGGTGGTGCGGCGTCCTCCTTGCGGCTCCCCTTGCGCCGTCCCGAATACGGTCCGTATACCGACGGATACGGGAGTGGCGCGCAGCGAACGTGTCCCTTCGTGTGATTTCCCCCTCGCTCTCCACCGTGAAACTGCCGGGTGAGAGATGCTGGAGATAACGTTCGTTCACTTCCCCGGCCGGTGCGGCACGGGGTGCCAGTGCTTGGACAGATGGATATCGGTACATGGAGGCAGTGATGGGTGTGGCAGCCGGTCCGATCCGCGTGGTGGTCGCCAAGCCGGGTCTCGACGGTCATGATCGCGGGGCCAAGGTGATCGCGCGGGCACTGCGTGACGCCGGTATGGAGGTCATCTACACCGGGCTGCACCAGACGCCCGAGCAGGTCGTGGACACCGCGATCCAGGAGGATGCCGACGCGATCGGTCTCTCCATCCTCTCCGGTGCGCACAACACGCTCTTCGCGCGCGTGATCGAGCTCCTCAAGGAGCGCGACGCGGAGGACATCAAGGTCTTCGGCGGCGGCATCATCCCCGAGGACGACATCGCCCCGCTCAAGGAGAAGGGCGTCGCGGAGATCTTCACACCCGGGGCGACGACGGCTTCGATCGTGGACTGGGTCCGGGCGAACGTGCGGCAGCCTGCGGGCGCCTGAGCGGTTCGCCCCCTCGGGGGTGCGGGCGGGGGTGCCGGATTTCATGGCGCCCCCGGTTTTGCTTGCCCTGGCGCTCGCGCCGACGTGCTCGGTGGGGTGGCTTGCGCTGCCGTGCCTGCCGGGGCTGTCTGTTCCGGTGGCCCTGAGGCCGTGGCCGCCGCCGTTGTCGCACACGGCTCCACCCCCAGCTCCGCCCGCATCGCCGCGCGCAGGCGCAACGTGCTGACCAGGCGCTGGAACGCCTCCGACCAGTAGCCGCCCGCGCCGGGCGACGCGTCCTCCGGCTCGTCCGGGATCGCGGTGAGCACGTCGAGCCGGACCGCCTCCGCCGGGTCCAGGCAGCGCTCCGCCAGGCCCATCACGCCGCTGAAGCTCCACGGATAACTCCCCGCGTCCCGCGCGATGTTCAGCGCGTCGACCACGGCCCGCCCCAGGGGCTCCGACCAGGGCACCGCGCAGACACCGAGCAGCTGGAACGCCTCCGAGAGGCCGTGCGCCGCGATGAACCCCGCGACCCAGAAGGCCCGTTCCCCGGCGGGCAGCGCGGCCAGGAGCTTCGCGCGCTCGGCGAGCGACGCCGCGCCCGGTCCCGCCGCGTCGGGCGATGCGGGGGCGCCGAGGAGCGCCCGGGACCAGGTCGCGTCGCGCTGCCGCACGGCGGCCCGGCACCACGCGGCATGCAGCTCGCTCCGCCAGTCGTCGGCCACGGGCAGCGCCACGATGTCGGCAGGGGTGCGCCCGCCGAGCCGATCCGGCCAGCAGGAGAGAGGGGTCGCCTCCACCAACTGGCCCAGCCACCACGACCGTTCGCCCCGTCCTGCGGGCGGCTTCGGGACGACGCCGTCGCGCTCCATGCCCGCGTCGCACTCGTGCGGGGCCTCGACCGTGAGCGTCGGTGTGCTCTTTGTGCCGTTCGCATGGTCGATGGCCACACAGGAAGCGGCCCGGGCCGCCATCCGCGCGGCGAGGGCGGAGGAGGGGAGCGCGGAGAGGAGCTCGGCCGCCGTGGCGCGGACGTTGCGACTGCGGTCGGCGAGTGCCTGTTCCAGGAACGGCTCGTCGGCGTCGCAGAGCCGCGTACGCAGGGAGTCGAGGAACATCAGGCGGTCCTCCGCCCGTTCCGCGCTCCAGGTGGTGGCGAGCAGGTCCCGCGCGGCGGCCGGGTCGTGGGCCCGCACCGAGGCGAGCAGGGCGACGCGCTCGGCGAACAGGCCCTCCTCCCACAGCTCTCGGACCTGCGCCGTCTCCTCCGGGGCGGGCAGGGCCACGCCGCCGCCCGGAGTGGAGCGCAGCGCGAACTTCCAGTCGGGGTTGAGCCGTGCGAGCCACAGCGCGCGCGGGCCCGCGAAGGCGAGGGCCTGCGGCCGGAGGTCCGTACGCCCACGGGCCGCGTTCAGGAGCGCGGGCAGCAGTTCCGGGGGTGCCGCGAAGCCCCGTTCGTTGGCCAACGCCAGCCACTGCGGCAGCAGTTCCATCAGATCGGGCACCGCGCCGCGGCGTCCTCCGCTGCCCGCGCCGGGGTGGTCGGTGAGCAGGGTGGCAAGGCGCTGCCGGGCCGTGGGCGGCACGGTGGGCCTGGGGTCGTCGGCTGCGAGCTCGGGCGGCGCGGCGGCGGGCGCGGGACGCAGGCCCGCTCTGCGCCGGAGGGTCTGCACGGCGGCCGCGTCCAGGAGCGCGGCCGGGGCGTCCTTGCCCGGTGTGCGCACGGGGGGTGGGCGGCGGTCGGTGCCGAGGAGGGCGGCGGTCACCAGCTCCTCCCAGGGGGTGGCGGCGGCCTCGTCGAGCGGGGTGGTGCCGGTCATGAGGTCTCTTCCTTTGAAGTACGCGTCCTTGGGATGCGCCCTTCTGGGGTGCACGCCTTCGGAGTGCGAGCCTTTGAAAGACGCGCCTGTGAAAAGCGCGTCTTTGGAGTACGCGATGCTGCGAGGGCGGCGGCGCGAGGTGAGGTCAGCACAGCGGCACCGCTTCTCCTGTTCCTTGCGGCCAGGCCGTCAGGGGAGTGAAGCCCTGGTGGCCACATTCGCCGAACACCGTCACCGGAGCGCCTCCGGAGAGTGCGACCAGGCGCCACAGCCCAGGTCTGGACGTCGCGGACGGGGTGACGGGCAGGGCCAGACCGCCTTCCGCGTCGGCCAGTTGCCAGCCGTCCGCGTGCGGGGTCGGTATCACCTCGCGCAGCGTCACCGGCCAGGAATCCAGCCACGGGTCCATCCGCAGCGCTTCTCCGTAGCGGGAAGTCGCCTGCGCCGTGCTCACACCGGGCGGCCGGGCCGCGGTGGGAGCCGGCGCCGCGAACTGCTCGCCCAGGTCCGTACGCAGCTGGCCGGCGCCCGGGTGCGCGGTCAGCTCGGCGTCCAGCGCAAGGCCGACCGGAAGCGAGAGCGCCGGGACGCGGCCCGCGGCTCCGTACGAGAGGAGCAGGGCCGTGCGCCCGCACTCCGTGCCGTGCAGCCAGATGCGGCGGGTGGTGAGCTTGCTGTCCGCAGTGTCGTACTGCGCGAGCACCAGCCAGCGGTCCCGCACCGGTGGGCCCTGCGCGGGCGTGGGCAGGCCCACGCGGGAACGGACGGTGCCGGCCAGCGCGTCCGGCAGCCGCTCACGGTGCAGCCAGCCCTGGTCGAGGAGGTGGAGCAGCGCGCACTCCTCCAGCATCCGCACCGGCCAGCCGGGCCCGGAGGACGGTATGGCCCCCAACTCCCGCACCCGCGCGGCAAGTCCGGGCGCCTGCGCGTCGACCATCCGGGCCGCCGTCTCCTCCCACAGCCCGTACCCCGTCTGCTCGGCGGCCGCTATGCCGCCGCGCAGCAGATCGGAGAGGCGCTGCTCAAGCTCCGTCGCCCCCGCCGTGACCCGCTCGGCCCGCCGCTCCGCCCTGCGGCGCGCGGCCTCGGGATCGGCGGGCGCCGACGGGCCCGGCTCCGCGTCCGGGCCCTGCTTCGACTCCGCTCCTTTACGGCGCGCCGAGAGCCACTCCCGCGCCCATTCCGGAGGCTGCGCAGCGGGCACCCTTCCATCCGCCCCCGTCCAGAGCAGCAGCAGCCCGAGCGCGTGCTTGCACGGGAACTTGCGGCTCGGACAACTGCACTTGTACGCCGGTCCCGCCGATCCGGTGATGTCTGCGATGTCCACGACCGTCTGATACGGCGTGCTGCCACTGCCCTTGCACAGCCCCCACACAGCCCCCTCGCCCGAACTGCCTGCCTCCGACCACGGCCCGGCGATGCCGAGCCTGCTTCCCGCCTTGCGTGACGGGGTATCAGGCGCCAGCGCAAGCACCTGATCCGCCGTCCAGCGCACCCCCTGCTGAGTCATGTCTTCGACGGTAGATCCCGCCACTGACAATCGACCTGAGGCCTTGTGTTTGTGCAGGTCAGAGGCGATCCAGGGGCGATTGTCAGTGGCGTGGTGCACCGTTGGAATCACATCCGGGCCAGACGTGTCCGGACGAGCTGGAGGGGGATCGCTCCATGACCGTTTCCGTCGACGGGACGACGACCGACAACGAGTCCGACAGTGAGGTGCTGCGGCCGCACGCCGAGCACGCCTTCGCGGCCGAACTCGCCGCGCTGGCCGCGCAGGACGACCGGACCCGGCCCGCCCGCTGGCGGCTTTCGCCCTGGGCCGTCGCGATGTATCTGCTCGGTGGCACGCTGCCGGACGGAACGGTCATCACGCCGAAGTACGTGGGTCCGCGCCGCATCGTCGAGGTCGCCGTCAGCACCCTTGCCACCGACCGTGCCCTGCTGCTGCTCGGTGTGCCCGGCACGGCGAAGACATGGGTGTCCGAGCATCTGGCGGCGGCCGTCAGCGGGGACTCGACGCTGCTCGTGCAGGGCACGGCCGGTACGCCGGAGGAGGCGATCCGCTACGGCTGGAACTACGCGCAGCTGCTCGCGCACGGCCCCAGCCGCGACGCGCTCGTGCCCAGCCCCGTCATGCGCGCCATGGCCGACGGCATGACGGCGCGGGTCGAGGAGCTGACCCGCATCCCCGCCGACGTACAGGATTCGCTGATCACGATCCTGTCGGAAAAGACCCTGCCCATACCGGAGTTGGGCCAGGAGGTGCAGGCCGTGCGCGGTTTCAACCTCATCGCCACCGCCAACAACCGCGACCGCGGGGTCAACGACCTGTCGAGCGCGCTGCGCCGCCGCTTCAACACCGTCGTCCTGCCGCTGCCGGAGAGCGCGGACGCGGAGGTCGACATCGTCTCGCGCCGCGTCGACCAGATCGGGCGCGCACTCGATCTGCCGGGCGGGCCCGACGGGATCGATGAGATACGCCGCGTCGTCACCGTCTTCCGTGAGCTGCGGGACGGCGTCACGGCCGACGGGCGTACGAAGGTCAAGTCGCCCAGCGGCACGCTCTCGACGGCCGAGGCGATCTCCGTGGTCACCAACGGCCTTGCCCTGGCCGCCCACTTCGGGGACGGCGTGCTGCGGCCCGGCGATGTCGCCGCGGGCATCCTCGGCGCGGTCGTCCGCGACCCGGCGGCGGACCGGGTGATCTGGCAGGAGTACTTGGAGGCGGTGGTCCGTGAGCGTGACGGCTGGAAGGACTTCTACCGCGCGTGCCGCGAGGTGAGTGTGTGACGGATGCAGGCGGGGCCGAGGTGAGAGGGGGTGCGGACATGAGTGACGAGGCGCGCGGGGGCGTGCAGCCGGGCGGGGGCGCGGAGTTGGGCACTGAGGCGGAGGCGGAGGCAGGGGTGGAGGTGGAGGTGGAGACTGAGTCGGACTATGGCGCGGAATCCGTCGAGGCCGCCGGGGCGCGGGGGCGTTCGGGGGAAGGGCCGCTGCTGCTCGGAGTGCGGCACCACGGACCGGGGTCGGCGCGGGCGGTGCGGGCCGCGCTCGAGGAGGCCGCTCCCCGAGTGGTGCTGATCGAGGGGCCGCCGGAGGCCGACGCGCTGGTGCCGCTCGCGGCGGACGAGGGGATGCGGCCGCCGGTCGCGCTGCTCGCGCATGTGGTGGACGAGCCGGGCCGCTCGGCGTTCTGGCCGCTCGCCGGGTTCTCTCCGGAGTGGGTCGCGATCCGGTGGGCCGCGGGGGCGGGCGTTCCGGTCCGGTTCATGGATCTGCCGGCGGCGCATTCGCTGGCGCGGGCGGAGGACGCGGCGGATGCGGATGCGGATGCGGACGTGGATGCGGACGCCGACGTGGACGCGGTGCGGATCGATCCTTCCCCAAGCTCTCAACTCCGTTCGAGCAGGGGCGACCCCATCGCCGTGCTCGCCGAGACCGCCGGATACGACGATCCCGAGCGGTGGTGGGAGGACGTCGTAGAACACCGGGGGACGGGCGATGACGTGTTCGCGCCGTTCGAGGCGCTCGGCGAGGCCATGGGGGTGCTGCGCGAGGAGTACGGGAGCGGCGGGCACGACCGCGACCTGGTCCGCGAGGCGTACATGCGGATCCAACTCCGGTCGGCCCAACGGGAGTTCGGTGCTGAGCGGGTCGCCGTCGTGTGCGGGGCCTGGCATGTGCCCGCGCTGCGGCAGAAGGTGACCTTGGCGGCCGACCGGGCGCTGCTCAAGGGGTTACCCAAGGTGAAGGTCGACATGACCTGGGTTCCCTGGACGCACCGCCGACTGGCCCGGGCGAGCGGGTACGGTGCGGGGATCGCGTCGCCCGGCTGGTACGGGCATCTGTTCAGCGTGCCCGACCGGCCCGTCGAGCGCTGGCTGACCAAGGTCGCGCGGCTGCTGCGCGACGAGGACAGGATCGTGTCGTCCGCGCACGTCATCGAGGCGGTGCGGCTTGCGGACGCGCTCGCCGTGATGCGGGGGCGTCCGCTGCCGGGGCTCACCGAGACGACGGACGCGGTCCGGTCGGTGCTGTGCGAGGGCTCCGACGTACCGCTTTCCCTCGTGCACGACAAGCTCGTCGTCGGGGACATCCTCGGGGAGGTGCCCGACTCGGCGCCCGCGGTGCCGTTGCAGCGGGACCTCACGCGGTTGCAGCGGAAGCTGCGGCTCAAGCCGGAGGCGCTGGAGCGGGAGTTGGAGCTCGACCTGCGCAAGGAGACGGACGCGGCACGCAGCAGGCTGCTGCATCGCCTCCGGCTCCTGGGGATCGGCTGGGGCGAGCCGGCCGAGTCGCGGGGGAGCACGGGTACGTTCCGGGAGACCTGGCGGCTGCGGTGGGAGCCGGAGCTTTCCGTGCGGGTGGCGGAGGCGGGGGTGTGGGGGACGACAGTGCCGGCCGCGGCGACCGCCAAGGCGGAGGCCGAGGCGGTGGGGGCCGGGGCGCTGGCCGATGTGACGGCGCTTGCCGAGTGGTGTCTGCTGGCGGAGTTGCCGGATGCGTTGCCTGTGGTGATGCGGGTGCTTGGGGATCGGGCGGCGTTGGATGCGGATGTCGGGCACCTTGCGGAGGCGTTGCCTGCGTTGGTTCGGGCGCTCCGGTACGGGGATGTTCGGGGTACGGGGACGGCTGCGTTGGGTTCTGTCGCTGTGGGGCTTGCTGAGCGGGTGTTTGTGGGGCTGCCCCCTGCGTGTGCGGGGCTTGATGATGACGCGGCCTTTGTTATGCGGGGGCACGTTGATGCGGTTCACCAGGCGGTGGGCCTGTTGGGGGAGTTGGAGTCGGCGCCTGGTGGATCGGTGCCCGGCACTGGGGCGTTGTGCCCACCCTTCCCCAAGCTCTCGGCTCCGCTCGAGCAGGGGAGACCCCACTCGCCGTGCGGAACGCCTGCCCACAACGCGGGCGGGGGTCCGGGGCTCGGTCACCGGTGGCGGGGTGTTCTGCGGGTTTTGGGGGAGCGGGAGAGTGTTGCTGGGGTTGTGCGGGGGCGGTGTGTGCGGATCCTCGTGGACTGTGGGGAGTTGGGGGACGACGAGGCCGCTCGGTTGATGGGGCTTGCTCTGTCTCGGGGGAATGAGCCCGCTGAGGCCGCTGCCTGGATCGAGGGGTTCGTGGGGGGTGGGTCCGGGGGCGGCATGTTGCTCGTGCACGACGAGCGGTTGCTCGGGCTTGTCGACGAGTGGTTGAGCGGGGTTTCTGACCAGGCCTTCACTGATGTGCTGCCGCTGCTGCGGCGTACGTTCTCCGCTTATGAGCCGGGCGTGCGGCGGACGTTGGGAGAGCTGGTGCGGCGCGGGCCCGCGGCGGCGGGTGGTGGCGGGCCGGCGGTGGACGGTGGGATACCCGGCTTCGGGGCGGATCTTGATGCGGAGCGTGCAGATGCCGTTCTGCCGGTGGTGAACCTGTTGCTCGGGGGCGGGGGAGTCGAAGTCGGGGCCGGGGTCGATGGCAGTGGCGAGCTTGTGGGGGTAGGTCGATGACACGGGGCGCGGCAGCAGGAAGCGTGGAGCAGGGCGCGGATCCCGGGGCCGAGCGGTTGCGGCGGTGGCGGATGGTGCTCGGCGGGGAGTCGGCGGACGGCACGGGGTGTGCGCTCGGCGGGCGGGACGCGGCGATGGACGGGGCGCTCACCGCGCTGTACGGCGGTGGGGAGGAGAAGAAGGGCCGGGGGCGGGAGCGTTCGGCGGGGCTCGGGGCGTCCGCGCCGTCCGTGGCGCGCTGGCTCGGGGACATCCGGACGTACTTCCCGTCGTCCGTAGTCCAGGTCATGCAGCGTGACGCCATCGACCGTCTCGGGCTCTCCACCCTGCTCCTCGAACCGGAGATGCTGGAGGCCGTCGACGCGGACGTGCACCTGGTGGGCACGCTGCTCTCCCTCAACAAAGCCATGCCCGAGACGACCAAGGAGACCGCGCGGACCGTCGTGCGCAAAGTGGTCGAGGACCTGGAGAAGCGGCTCGCCACCCGCACCCGCGCCACCCTCACCGGCGCGCTCGACCGCAGCGCTCGCGTCAGCAGGCCGCGCCACCACGACATCGACTGGAACCGCACGATCGCGGCCAACCTCAAGAACTATCTGCCGGAGTACCGGACGGTCGTGCCCGAGCGGCTCATCGGGTACGGGCGGGCATCGCAGTCCGTGAAGAAGGAGGTCATCCTCTGCATCGACCAGTCGGGATCGATGGCGGCGTCCGTCGTGTACGCCTCGGTGTTCGGCGCCGTGCTCGGGTCGATGCGGTCCATCAACACCAGGCTCGTCGTCTTCGACACGAATGTGGTCGACCTGACCGATCAGCTCGACGATCCGGTGGACGTTCTCTTCGGTACGCAGCTCGGTGGCGGTACGGACATCAACCGGGCGCTCGCGTACTGCCAGTCGCAGATCACCCGCCCCGCGGACACGGTCGTCGTCCTCATCAGCGACCTCTACGAAGGGGGCATACGCGACGAGATGCTGAAGCGGGTCGCGGCGATGAAGGCGTCCGGAGTGCAGTTCGTGACGCTCCTTGCGCTGTCCGACGAGGGGACCCCCGCGTACGACCGCGAGCACGCGGCGGCGCTCGCGGCGCTCGACGCACCGGCGTTCGCGTGCACCCCGGATCTCTTCCCGGAGGTGATGGCAGCGGCGATCGAAAGGCGCCCTCTTCCCATACCGGACATGAATGCGCATCGGTAACAGGGGACTTGCGCGACAGCGGGCGGCCCGTGCGAGGATCGGCGCTCACCCCGGAGCTCCGCTCGCAGAACTCCGCCCCCAACTCCGCCCCCTCAACTCCGCTCCTGGAACTCGCCCCGCAGAGGACCTTCCCCGTCTTGACTTCCGCAGCAGTCGTTCTGCCCGATGCCGCTGTGCGCCTGGTGCGCGCGGTGGCCGGGCGGCGTGCGCTGCAAGTGGTGCTGCTGCTTGCGGGGTTGCTTGCGCTCGGCTTCCTCTGCGGTGAGCGGGCGCAGGCGGCGGACGGAATGCCGGCCCCGGATCGCGTGGAGTCCACGCGGTCGGCCGACACGGCGGTGCGCGAGGGGTCGGCCGCAGCGGCGGGGCGTGACGGCTCCGCCGAGCCGGTGCGTAAAACGGCCCGGGCCGCGCACACGACGGTGCGCAAGGCTCCGGGCGAGCTCGCCGCCGGCGCCCGTGCCGGTGTCGATGACGCCGAGCCCGTCGTCCGTGGCGTACACGATGTCGCCGTGCACGGGGTCGTGCGTCCGGTCGCCGACGAGGTCACCGGGCTTCTCGGCGGCGCCCCGGAGCGGGGGTTGCCGCAGATGCCCGAGCTGCCGCGGCCCGGCACCGGCACCGGCACCGGTCTCGGTGACGGCGAGGATGCCGACGGCGGTACCGGGCCCGATGCGCCGGACGGCGCCGCCGATTCGCGCGGCGGCCGGAGCGAGGCGAGTGCCCGGGCGTACGAGGGGTCCAAGTCGCACGGGGAGCGGGCCGAATCCTCGGACGGCGCCGGTGATGCGTACGCGTACTCCGTCGGCCTGCTGACGCGCGGCGACGGTTCCTGGGGCGGCGACGCCTCGGGAAGCACGCACCACCCAGGGCAGCGGCCCCTCCCCGTACCCGGTGATCCGGCGCGGACGCTGGGTGGTCCGTCGGCCGGTGACGGAAGTTCGACGCGGCACGGCGATCCGTGCGCCGCCTCGGGCGACAGCCGTGCGCCGGTGCGGCTCCTGGCAGGCGCCGGGTCCTCTCAGGGCTCGGCGTCGATCCGCGACAGACACCGGGACATTCCCGAATTCCCTGGCTAGGGCAGCCCTTTCCCCGCGATGACCTGCCGCGCGGGGGCGGAACAGGTCTGCCCGCCGGTCCCCGGATGGTTCTGAACATCTCCGGGCCGGATCCATAGCCAGAGTTCGAATTCGAAGGATCTGACGCAAGCATGAACAAGAACATCCGCCGTTCCATCGTCATAGCCGCCGGTGTCACGGGTGCCTGGGCGCTCGGCTCCGCCGTCGCCAGCGCGGACGAGCTGCCGCAGCACTCCATCGCCCTGCCGGACCAGGCGTCCGACGCGGTCGAGGACATCACGGCCGAGGACGTCACCGTCGACGACGTCACGGTCGAGGGCGTCAAGGGCGACGCCGCCGAGGTAAAGGCCGAAGCCGAGGCCAAGGCCAAGGCCAAGATCAAGGCCAAGTCGACCGTCGCGGGCGCGAAGTCCACCGTCGCCGACGTGCGCGCCACCGCCCCCCAGGCCGACCTCCCCCAGGTCGACGCCCCCACGGCCGACGTCCCCGCAGTCGACGCCCCCGTCGGCACCCCGGACGTCAGCACCCCCGAGGACTCCGTCGACTACCTCTTCGGCCCGCTCTCCGCCTTCGCCCCGGAGCTGGAGAACACCACCGCGACGGCCACCGCGACGGTCACCACGACGGCCGCCACCGCCACAACCACCGCCACCCCGATCGTCGACGAGACGGCCACGGCCGTCCTGCCGCCCGTCGCCGCCACCGCAGTTGAGGGCGTCGTGCCGGTCGCGGGCCAGGCGGTCAACGACGTCACGTACCTGGCGCAGGGCGTCGTCGGCGACGTGCAGCCGTTCGCCGGCGGTGTCGTCGGTGAGGTCGGGCCCTTCGCGCAGGGTGTCGTCGCGGATGACGTGCAGCCCTTCGCGGGCGGTGTCGTCGGCTCGGTCTCGCCGTTCGTGCAGACCGTCACCGACCAGGTGCAGCCCGTCGTCCAGGGCGTCGGCGGCAGCGCCGACCAGCTCGCGTACGGCGTGACGGGCGACGTGCAGCCGTTCGCCGGTGGCGTCGTCGGCCAGGTCTCGCCCTTCGCGCAGGACCTGACGGGCACCGTCGCGCCCGACGCGCAGGCGCTCGGCGGGAACGCCGTCACCGGCGTCCAGGGCGTGGCCGACTCGGTCGCGCCGAGCTACCTGCCGACGTACGAGCAGGCGTACAACGCGACGTACAACGCGACGTACAACGCCACCCAGGGCGCGACGTCCGGCATCTGATGCGCGGAACCGGAAGCGACTGATGCGCCGAACCGGAAGCGACTGAGGCGCCGAACCGGAAGCGACTGAGGCGCGGAACCGGAAGCGACCGGCTGATCGCGGGAGCGACAGCCGTACGGCGGTATCCGTGCCACCACTGGCCTTACCCGTCGTACCAGCCGTAACAGGCGCAAACGGGCGGCCCCTGGAACCACAGGGGCCGCTCACCTCCGCGTTCGGGCGGCTGTGAGGGCGAGGCGAGGGCTCGATCTGTGACAGTCATCACCGCCCAAATGTGATCCGCGATTTAGGGACCCGCCTTCCTCGGCGATAACCTGCGAGACGGACATGCCGCGTACCGGACTCCGTCCTACGCCTCCCTTGTGACAGCGCAGTCACGTTGCCCTCCGCGGCACGCCCACGCAGACAGCTGACACCAAAGCAGCGAGATCGCAGCGAGATCACGGAAAAGGGACGGACGCGCGTGGACCTGTTCGAGTACCAGGCGAGGGACCTCTTCGCCAAGCACGGTGTACCGGTGCTGGCCGGTGAAGTCATCGACACGCCTGAGGCGGCGCGCCAGGCCACCGAGAAGCTGGGCGGCAAGTCGGTCGTCAAGGCGCAGGTGAAGGTCGGTGGCCGCGGCAAGGCCGGCGGCGTGAAGCTGGCCGACAACCCGGACGAGGCCGTCGCTCGCGCGACGGACATCCTCGGCATGGACATCAAGGGCCACACGGTCCACAAGGTGATGATCGCCGAGCTGTCCCCGGAGATCGAGGCGGAGTACTACGTCTCGTACCTCCTCGACCGCACCAACCGCACCTTCCTGGCCATGGCCTCGGTGCAGGGCGGCATGGACATCGAGGAGGTCGCGGAGAAGACCCCCGAGGCCCTCGCGAAGGTCCCGGTCAACGCCGTCGAAGGCGTGAACATCGAGAAGGCCCGCGAGATCGTGGCCCAGGCGAAGTTCCCGGCCGAGGTGGCCGAGGGTGTCGCCGAGGCGATGGTGACCCTGTGGGACACCTTCGTCGCCGAGGACGCGCTCCTCGTCGAGGTCAACCCGCTGGTGAAGACCAAGGACGGCCGCATCCTGGCCCTCGACGGCAAGGTCTCGCTCGACGAGAACGCCGACTTCCGCCAGCCCGACCACGAGGCGCTCGAGGACAAGGACGCAGCCAACCCGCTCGAGGCTGCTGCCAAGGCCAAGAACCTCAACTACGTGAAGCTGGACGGCGAGGTCGGCATCATCGGCAACGGCGCCGGTCTCGTCATGAGCACCCTCGACGTCGTCGCGTACGCCGGTGAGGCGCACAACAACGTCAAGCCGGCCAACTTCCTCGACATCGGCGGCGGCGCTTCGGCCGAGGTCATGGCGAACGGCCTGGAGATCATCCTCGGCGACCCGGACGTCAAGTCCGTGTTCGTCAACGTCTTCGGCGGCATCACCGCGTGCGACGAGGTCGCCAACGGCATCGTCCAGGCCCTGGAGCTCCTCAAGTCCAAGGGCGAGGAAGTCACCAAGCCGCTGGTCGTGCGCCTCGACGGCAACAACGCGGAGCTGGGTCGCAAGATCCTGAGCGACGCCAACCACCCGCTCGTGCAGCGCGTGGACACCATGGACGGCGCGGCCGACAAGGCCGCCGAGCTCGCGGCTGCGAAGTAAGGGAAGAGGTTAAGACACCACCATGGCTATCTTCCTCAACAAGGACAGCAAGGTCATCGTCCAGGGCATGACCGGTGCCACGGGCATGAAGCACACCAAGCTCATGCTGGGTGACGGCACGAACATCGTCGGCGGCGTGAACCCGCGCAAGGCCGGCACCGAGGTCGACTTCGACGGCACGTCCGTGCCGGTCTTCGGCACGGTCAAGGAGGCCATGGAGGCGACGGGCGCCAACGTCTCCGTCCTCTTCGTGCCGCCGGCCTTCTCCAAGGCCGCTGTCGTCGAGGCGATCGACGCCGAGATCCCCCTCGCCGTCGTCATCACCGAGGGCATCGCCGTCCACGACTCCGCCGCCTTCTGGGCGTACGCGAAGTCGAAGGGCAACAAGACCCGCATCATCGGCCCGAACTGCCCCGGTCTCATCACCCCGGGCCAGTCGAACGCCGGCATCATCCCGGGCGACATCACGAAGCCGGGCCGCATCGGCCTGGTCTCGAAGTCCGGCACGCTGACGTACCAGATGATGTACGAGCTGCGTGACATCGGCTTCTCGTCGGCCGTCGGCATCGGTGGCGACCCGGTCATCGGTACGACGCACATCGACGCCCTCGAGGCGTTCGAGGCCGACCCCGACACCGACCTGATCGTCATGATCGGCGAGATCGGCGGCGACGCCGAGGAGCGCGCGGCGGACTACATCAAGGCCAACGTGACGAAGCCGGTCGTCGGCTACGTCGCCGGCTTCACCGCCCCCGAGGGCAAGACCATGGGCCACGCCGGCGCCATCGTCTCCGGCTCTTCCGGCACCGCACAGGCCAAGAAGGAGGCCCTTGAGGCCGCCGGCGTCAAGGTCGGCAAGACGCCGACCGAGACGGCGAAGCTTGCGCGGGCGATTCTGGCCGGCTGAAGCTTGACCTAGCTGTTGAAGGTGGGCCCGCATCTCTTCTGAGGTGCGGGCCCACTTTTGTCTGCGGCCCTGACGGGGCGCTCCTGACGGGGCTACTTCGACTGCGGGCTCAGGCGTTCCGGGCCGCTCGACAAGCCCTCGCGGAGCTTCTTGTGGAGGGACCGCTCCTCGTACGACAACGGGCCCGGGCCCATTCTCGGCGGTACGCCGCTGATGGCCTTGCCGGGGGACTGCGGGGGCTCGTAGTGGGTGGGGGCCGTGCGCAGGGTCAGGGCCGTCGCGCCGATGATCAGGGCCGTGAAGGCGATCGCGGCGCGGGTCCAGAAGAGGGCGCGGTGTTCGCTTCCCGTGCGGACGCGGTCCGCCTTCGGGGGCTGCAGCCTCTCCGCGGTGCAGAGTTCGCTCAGGCGCCGGTGCAGGGCGTCCGGGGTCGCCGCGAGCTCAGGGATCTTCTCGATGATCGTTTCGTGCGCGCGCAGCAGCCGGTTGGCCGCCGCGGGCGTGCTCGACTCTGTCTCGGCCGCCGTCTCGGGCAGGTCGAGGCCGACGCCGTCGTAGAGCAGCAGGGTGCGGCGCTGGGCGGGCGGCAGGCTCATCAGTACGTCGAGGAAAGCGCGGTCGGCCGGTTCGGCGGGCGGGGCGTCCGGGTGCCGGCGGGCGGGGCGCAGGCGGTGCCAGGGCGACATGGCGTACTCGTACGCCGCCGCGCGGACCCAGCTCGCGGGGTCGCGGTCGATCGCCACCTCGGGCCAGCGCTGCCAGGCGAGCTGGAAGGCGCGTTCCACGGACTCCTGGGCGAGGGTTCGGCGGCCGGTGAGGAGGTAGGTCTGGCGGACCAGGGCGGGGGCGCAGGTCGCGCAGAGCTTGTCGAAGGCTTCTGCGGGGGTCAGGGTCTTGGCGGGCGGTGCTTCTGGCGTGGCTGCCGCCACTGCGTGGGGCGACGGCCTGCTGTTGCTCTTGGCGGTGCTCGGAAGTGTGCGTTGTGCCCGCCTGTTCCGCGGTGCGGAACGGGCGGACACAACGGGTGCGGCAGGCTTCTGTTCCTCTGCGAACGCCGCCAGGAGTTTGGCGTAGATCTCACGTCTGCGGCCGCGGGGGGTGGTGCGGCCTGATTCCCAGGAGCGGACTGTTTCCCTGGTGACGCCCACCTTTGTGGCGATCTCCGCCTGGCTCAGGGACTTTGCCTCGCGCAGTCGCCGGCGTTCCTTGGGGGACGGCAACGGGGTAGCAGGGCTCTGGGTCATGTCGGACTCTCCGCGCCGGGGGCCGTGTGCCGTCGTGCGGCGGGCAGCCGGGCGCAGCCGATCCGCCGTACGAAAAAGTACATAAACGTATCTTGAGCGACACATCGGGTATTCGCCTGTTACGGGGAGAAAGCGCGTGTCGTTGGGAGCATGGCGGCGTGACTCAAATCACCCACCGCAGCTCTTCGTTGCCGCCCCTGAAACCGCTGTTGGAGCGGGCGCGCGGCCGCTCACCCGGCCTTGCGACCTGCCTGTTCGGCGGGGCCGTCGCGGCCGGGCTCGGGCTCGGTTCGTGTGCCGTCCTGGTGATGGTGCTGTGGATCAGCTCGCCGTATCCGGACAGCGGCCCCAGTGGGGCTCTGCATGTCGCGGCCTCGCTCTGGCTGACCGCCCACGGCACGGAGCTGATCAGGACGGACACCTTCTCCGGGGTGCCCGCGCCGGTCGGTGTGACGCCGCTGCTCCTGGTGGTGCTTCCGGGCTGGCTCGTGCACCGGGCGGCGCGGGACGCGGCCGATCCGGAGGGGCGGGGGATGGCGGTGCGGACCGCGTGGTGCGGGGTGGTCGGCGGCTATCTGTTGGTGGGTACGGCGGCGACGCTGTACGCGGCGGGGGGTGAGCTGCGGCCGTCGTGGGTGAGCGCGGCGGTGCAGGTGCCGCTGGTGGCGGCCGTCGCGGGGGCGGTGGGCGTGTGGACGGCGCACGGGCGGCCGCAGCGGCCGTTGCCGGGCGTGGTGGCGCGTGCGGTGGGCGCCCTTCCCGAAGGGGTACGTCCCTTCTTCGTACGCCGATATCTGCTGGCCGTCACCCGGGCCGCGGCGGCGGGGACGCTGGCGCTCGTCGGCGGTGGGGCACTGCTCGTGGCGGTGTCGCTCGTGCTGCACGGAGGGTTGGTCCGGGAGTCGTTCGCGCAGGTCACGGACGTGTGGCCGGGGCGGTTCGCGGTGCTGCTCCTCGCGGTGGCGCTGGCGCCGAACGCGGCGGTGTGGGGTGCGGCGTACGGGCTCGGGCCCGGCTTCGCCCTTGGTACGGGGAGCGTGGCGGGGCCGCTGGCCGTGGGCGCGGGGCCGCTCCTTCCGCCGTTTCCGCTGCTGGCGGCGGTGCCGGCGGAGGGGCCGGGGTCGCCGCTGACGTGGGCGGCGGGGGCGGTGCCGGTGGCGGCGGGGTGTGCGGTCGCCTGGTTCACCGTGCGGGCGGCGGCGCCTGCGTACGGGGAGCGGGGCGAGGCGTGGTCGCTGGGGTGGACGGCGCTGGTCGCGGGGGCGGCGGCGGTGCTGTACGGGGTGGCTGTGGCGGTGCTCGCTGCCCTGGCGGGCGGGCCGATGGGGGTGGCTGTGCTGGCGGACTTCGGGCCGGTGTGGTGGCAGGCGGGGGGTGCGGCGGTGGCTTGGAGCGCGGGGATCGGGGTGCCGGGGGCGTTGGCCGTGCGGGCGTGGCGGTTGCGGGTGCGGAGGGCTGCGCCGCGGTGGGTTCGCCTGCCTCGCGTGCGGTTGCCGCAGCGCAGGGCCGCCCCTGCCCCGGAGGTCGCAGCTCCGCCGGCGGCGGAGTTCGAGCCGTACGACTTCCTGCCGGGCGGCGTCGACTGGCACGACGAGGCGGCCCGCGAGACACGGTGGGCGGCGCTGCGGGATGGGGGGGAGGGGTCTCCCCCTGCCCCTTGAGTCATCGACCCCCGGCAACTGGGTCTGTGCCCACCTGTCCCGCCCTGCGGAACGCCTGCCCACAGCGGGGGGGGGGAGAGAGAGAGGGCCGGTTGCCGGGAGGGGTTCAGTCCTGCTCGCCGAGCAGCGGCCGCAGCTCCTTCGGCAGGAGATCCTCGCAGGACTGCTTCGACGTGGTCGTCAGCGCGTCGTCCACGCACGTGTAGTAGTCCCGGTACACCAGCTGCGCGGCAAACGTCGCCGCCACCATCGCCAGCGCCAGCGAAGCCGTCACCAGACCGCTGATCGCCGCGGTCGTCTGCGGCTTCGTGCTCGTGCTCGCGGAGTCGGCGGGCTCCTGCTTGGCGGGAGCCGGAGCCGTCGGGTCCGGAGCCTTCGGCTTCGCCCGCAGCGAGCTGATACCCCAGTTCAGCGCCAATGCGCCAAGGAGCAGGGCGACGTACCGCCAGCCGAAGAGCGCGAAGAAGAAGGCCCACATGCCGGAGAGCAGGGCGTAGCGCGCGCGGCGCTGGGCCGGGTCGGTCGGGTCCCAGCGCATGCCACCGGAGCCGGAGCCGGAGCCGGAACCCGAGCCGGAAGGACCGTCGGGTCCTGACCCCTGCTGGCCGGGCCGCTCGCCGAAGCCGCCCTGGGAGCGGCCGGGCTGCCGGTCGCTCCACTGGCTGCCCCACGGGGAGTTCCCCTGGTCGGGAGCGTCACCGCCGTTGCCGGGGCGCGGCCGCCACGGCTGGTCGGGCGCACCCTCGGGCGGCGGCGCGAAGGGGTTGTCGTCCTTCTTCTCACCGGGGGAGTCCGACGACCCCGAAGAGCCCGAGGACCCCGACGAGTCCGAAGAGTCGGAGTCCTGGGAGTCCTGCGGCGGGGACGACGGGCGGCCGTCGCGCAGCAGCGTCGAGCCGCGCTCCCCTCCTTGCGTCAACCCGAACGCGAAGGACAGCGGGAGGCGGAGGCTACGGTCCGGCATCAGGTGTGCGTCTTCCCCTTGGTCGAGCGAGCTGTGTACGAGCTTCAGTAGCGGCATGGCGCCTTGGCACAGACGCTACCTCCCGGCCGCGCCCCCGTCCCGTGAGGGGCGCCTCCGTGTGCCGGTATCGTTGCTGACGGTCGGCCGCTTCGTAGAGTTCCCCGTATCGCGGGGCACGAAGCCTTTGTATGACCGTACAAAGCTGCCGTACGAAGCTGCCGTACAAAGCCGCCCTACAAAAGACGCACCTCCCGAGAAAGGGCCCCGCTGTGGCCAAGAGCCCTGTGGCCAAGCGCCTCGTCGTGCTGGTCTCCGGATCAGGCACGAATCTGCAGGCTCTGCTCGACAAGATCGCGACGGACGGGACGGCGGGCTACGGAGCCGAGATCGTCGCCGTCGGCGCCGACCGCGAGGGCATCGAGGGGCTCGAGCGCGCCGAGCGCGCCGGGATCCCCACGTTCGTGTGCCGGGTCAAGGACCACGCGACCCGTGACGCGTGGGACGCGGCGCTCGCCGAGGCCACGGCCGCCTACGAGCCCGACCTGGTCGTGTCGGCCGGGTTCATGAAGATCGTGGGGAAGGAATTCCTCGCACGGTTCGGCGGCCGGTTCGTGAACACGCACCCCGCCCTGCTGCCCAGCTTCCCCGGAGCCCACGGTGCGCGCGACGCGCTCGCGTACGGCGTGAAGGTCACGGGATGCACCGTCCACTTCGTCGACGACGGCGTCGACACCGGCCCGATCATCGCCCAGGGCGTGGTCCCGGTCGGGGATGAGGACGACGAGAGCGCTCTGCACGAGCGCATCAAGGAAGTCGAGCGAAGGCTGCTCGTCGATGTCGTGGGGCGTCTGGCCCGTAACGGCTACCGCATTGAGGGACGAAAGGTACTTATCCCGTGACCGCCGAAGGTACGCACGGTTCGCAGCGCCCGATCAAGCGCGCGCTCATCAGCGTCTATGACAAGACCGGGCTCGAAGAGCTCGCGCACGGGCTGCACACGGCCGGCGTCGAGCTCGTCTCGACCGGTTCGACCGCCGCGAAGATCGCCGCCGCCGGGGTGCCCGTCACCAAGGTCGAGGAGCTGACCGGCTTCCCCGAGTGCCTGGACGGCCGGGTCAAGACGCTGCACCCGCGCGTGCACGCCGGGATCCTCGCCGACCTGCGCCTTGAAGATCACCAGCGGCAGCTCGCCGACCTCGGCATCGAGCCGTTCCAGCTGGTCGTCGTGAACCTCTACCCCTTCAAGGCGACCGTCGCGTCGGGCGCGACGCCCGACGAGTGCGTCGAGCAGATCGACATCGGCGGCCCCTCGATGGTCCGCGCCGCCGCCAAGAACCACCCTTCGGTGTCGGTCATCACGAGCCCTTCCCGGTACGCCGACGTGCTCGCCGCGGTCCGTGACGGCGGTTTCGACCTGAGCGCGCGCAAGCGCCTCGCCGCCGAAGCGTTCCGGCACACCGCCGAGTACGACCTCGCGGTCGCCTCCTGGTTCGCGGAGGACTACGCCGCCGACGGCTCGCCGTTCCCCGAGTTCCTCGGCAGCGCCTACGGCCGCAAGAACGTCCTGCGCTACGGCGAGAACCCGCACCAGAACGCGGCCCTCTACGTCGACGGCAAGGGCGGCCTCGCCGAGGCCGAGCAGCTGCACGGCAAGGAGATGTCGTACAACAACTACACGGACACGGACGCCGCGCGCCGTGCCGCGTACGACCACGCCGACCCCTGCGTCGCGATCATCAAGCACGCCAACCCGTGCGGCATCGCGATCGGCGGGAACGTCGCCGAGGCGCACCGCAAGGCGCACGCCTGCGACCCGCTCTCCGCGTTCGGCGGTGTGATCGCCGTGAACCGCCCGGTCACCAAGGAGATGGCCGAGCAGGTCGCCGAGATCTTCACCGAGGTCATCGTCGCGCCCGAGTACGAGGACGGCGCACTCGAAGCCCTCACCAAGAAGAAGAACATCCGCGTCCTGCGCGCCCACCGGGCGCCGTCGAACGCGGTCGAGGTCAAGCAGATCGACGGCGGCGCGCTGCTCCAGGTCACCGACCGGCTGCAGGCCGACGGCGACAACCCGGCCAACTGGACGCTGGCCACCGGCGACGCCCTGAACCCGGGCGAGCTGGCCGAGCTGGAGTTCGCCTGGAAGGCGTCCCGCGCGGTGAAGTCCAACGCGATCCTGCTCGCCAAGGACGGCGCCTCGGTCGGCGTCGGCATGGGTCAGGTCAACCGCGTCGACTCCGCGAAGCTCGCCGTCGAGCGGGCGGGCGCCGAGCGCGCGCACGGCGCGTACGCCGCGTCCGACGCGTTCTTCCCGTTCCCCGACGGCCTGGAGATCCTCACCGACGCGGGCGTCAGGGCCGTGGTCCAGCCCGGCGGTTCGGTCCGTGACGAGCTGGTCATCGAGGCCGCGCGGAAGGCCGGAGTGACGATGTACTTCACGGGTACGCGGCACTTCTTCCACTGAGCCCGCTGAGCCCACTGAGCCCGCTGAGCCCGCTGAGCCCGCTCTGTTCTGAATGGTGGCCGCGCCCTTCCCCCAAGGGCGCGGCCACCGTCGGTCCGCAGGCGGCCAGTGTGTTCGCGTAGCGGGCGCGTCCCTCGCGGGACAGGCGTGCCGGGTAGTCCGGGTCGGCGTGGTCGTGGCCGCGCGCTGCCATGCAGAGCGCGATGTACAGATCGGCCGGCGCGACGCCCGGGTCGGCAGGGCGCGCGCCCTGCGGCCGTTGCGTGTCCCCCGTGGACGGCCCCGCGCACCCGGCCGCGGCGAGCATCGACAACGCCGCCGCGGCCGTGCACGCCAGCGTGAGCGTGCGCTTCATGTGGTGCTTCCCCCCTGCTGTGCTGTCCCCCTCGGCAGCACGTGACCCACCATGGCGGGGGCGAAGGATCGGGGGAACCTATGACTTCAGAGGGTCGGCCCCGCACTCCTCCACCCAGCGGTGCGAGAGGACCACGTAAGTCCCCGTCAGATTGCCCTGCTGGCCGACGGATGTGCAGCCGACCGGATCGTGCTCGTCGCGGTAGAGGTCCTTCCACCGGAACCGCCAGTCGCGGCCCACGTAGTACGCGACGTCATGGGCGGGCGAGTTCGCGTCGCCGTTGTTGAAGATCGACTGCACCTTCGTGGTGCGCGTCCACGGGCAGGTGCGGCCCCCGGCGAGCCAGTCGCGGTCGTCGCCCTCCCACGCGCACATCTCCCCGTTGCCGTACTTCTCACTGAAGAAGCAGACCGAGAGCTTCGGGCAGCGGTGATAGCCGTACGTGATCCGGTCCTCCCGCAGCGCCTCCGCGAGCCCCACCCCCAGCGCCGCGGCGGCCACCGCGGCCAGGGTCCCGATCACCACGGGCCGCCCCGGCCGCCGGACGCCGGGCCTGCGGTGGAACCGCCGCGAGGGCGTGACCCCCGCCGCCCGCTCGACCCGCCGCAGCAGCGTCCCCGTGTCGTGCGCGGCCCGCACGGCGTGCGTACGGGCCAGACAGTCCGTGATGATCTCCCGCCATTCCGGGGGCAGTTCGGGCGACAGACGCAGTTCGTCGTCGCCGCGCGCGTAGCGCACCGCGGCGTCCCTGCGGACCGGCGCCGTGCCGCCGGGCAGCGGAAAGGTCCCGGTCAGGACCTGGTGAGCGAGGACGCCGAAGGCCCAGATGTCGCCCGTCTCGCGGATCTGTCTGCCGCGCTCGCCGATCTCGGACCAGAGCAATTCCGGCGGCGTGTAGTCGGGCGTCGAGAAGGCGGGGGAGTAGGCGTGGGTGCCTTCCAGCTCGGCGGCCATGTTGAAGTCCGCGAGCCGGGCCGAACCGTCCTTCATCAGCAGGACGTTGGCGGGCTTCAGGTCGCCGTGCACCCAGCCCGAACGGTGCAGCTGCTCCAGGCCCGCGCAGACGTCGGTGAGCAGCGCGGGCCCGTTCGGCGGCGGCACCGGAGCGTCGAGCAGCCCGGCGAGCGAGCCCTCGGCCTTCTCCAGTACGAGGACGGTGGCGCCGTCGAGTTCGGGGTGCTCCGGGTCGTCGACCGTCAGCGTTTCGTACAGCCGGATCAGCCGCGGTCCGCGCAGCCGGCGCAGCAACTCGGCCTCGCGCTCGGCCAGTTCGCGCAGATGGCTGAGCTGGCGCGGGGTGCGCAGACCGGTGGGCAGGAACTTCAGGGCGGCCGTGCGGGGCAGCTCGTCGGCCGGGGCGGTGCGCCGCGCCTCGTAGACACTCCCGAAGGCGCCACTGGCCAGCGGCTCATGGACGACCCAGGGGCCGACGCGGTAGCCCTTCGGCACGTCGACGGCGTACGCACCGCTGCTCATCGGCGGATGCCTTCGCCGGTCGGCAGGAGGACCACCAGATCGTCTTCGCGTACGAGATCGAAGCGCAGCGCGAGCGAGACGATGGACTCCTTCTTGCCGTTGAGGCGCGGACCCGAATCCGCCCTGTCCGGGCCGGGTTTGAGGCGCAGCTTGATCGCCAGGTAGTCGATGTTCCACTGCACGGCGGCCCGGTTCGCCGACGGCCAGCAGGGCCGCAGCCGCTCCACGACCTGTTCGACGGTGGGCAGCGGCGCGTGCGGGGCGCCGCGCAGGCGTGGCTCGCACAGGGCGGCGAGCACCGCGAAGTACCGCTTGGCTCGGTCGACGGAGAAGGCGGGGTGGGTCGTCGCGCCGCCGAGCACCGCGCGGTCACCGGCCGGCAGGTAGTCGTGGCGGGGCGCCCACACATCGAAGTGCAGGAGCTCGCCCGCGGCGGGCAGCACGATCCGGGAGAACTCGAAGGGGACGGGGGCGTCCAGGCGGCCGGGGCCGACCTTGATGTGCTCGCCGGCGCCCTCGGGGTTCTCCACCACGTACGTCTGGCGGGCGCTCAGGTTGCTCAGTATCCAGAAGGCGCCGTGCGCGGTGATCTCACCGGCGGCGCGGGAGACTCCGTCGTGGTCGATGGGCAGGTCGTTGGCCTCGGCCGATCTGCCGAAAGTGAGCCTTTCGCCCGGGGCGAGGCGGAGTTGACCCCCGGCGTCCCGCGGCCCGTCCGCTGTCCGCGGCGGCACGACGATGATGCTGTACACGGCACGTCCCCCTCACGCCCGACCTGGTCAGAGTAGAGCGACAACCCACGGGCCGTGCCCCCCTCGTGAGGGTGACACGGCCCGTGGGTGTTGGTGCTGTGCGCGGTGGCCGCTCGCCTCAGTAGCGGGGGCGGGCGAACCAGGCGGTGCCGCTGGGGACGACCGGGGCGATCGTGATGATGACGGCGAAGGTCACCCAGATCAGCGGGCCGATGATCGCGGTCGCGAATCCGGAGTCGAGGCCGACGAAGAGGCCGATCAGACCGACGATGCCGCCGAGCGCGCCATAGATGACCGTGGTGATCCGGACGCCCTGGCCGCCGCGGCTGAACTTCACGCCGAGCGTGATGGACAGGGTCCCGAGGGCGGCTGCGATGAGAGCGGCGATGATCGCGATGCCGGCGACCGCGTCACCGGCGTCGCTCATGCCGCTGAGGCCCAGGTCCTCGCCGTTGTCGCCGGCGTCACTCGCGATCGCACCCAGGTAGAGGTAGACGATCGCCATGATGATCTGCACCGCGGAGATCAGGAACAGGAACACACGGGCCGTCACGAGGAGCCCGGGCATCGACTGCTGCATCGCGTTGCCGCCCGGGTAACCGGGGTACGCCGGCTGCTGCGGATAGCCGTAGCCCTGCTGCGGCGGGACGCCCGGAGGGGCCTGCTGGGGGTAGCCGTACCCGGGAGCGGCCGGGGGCTGCTGGGGCGGCTGCCCGTAAGGGTTGTTCGGGTCGCCGTAACTCATGGCGGTCTTCCTCCGTCGGGTAGTGCGGGGACGACGCGGCACATCACGGAGGAAGTTCTACAGATGCGGTCCGTCCCCCCGACACTGCCCGCGGCACTGTGCCGCATATCGTTCTTTAGCGCGGGCTTATTTGTCCAGCCGCATTCCGTATGTGTTGTGCAAGTGCAACAGAGCTGGTCAGGTCTCGGGACACAGCTGGGACACAGGCGGGGTGCGGGGGCGCCCTGATTGGTACCGGGCGGGCCTCATCCGGGAAGATGGGGTCATGACCGCCCAGATTCTCGATGGCAAGGCCACCGCAGCCGCGATCAAGTCCGATCTGACCGTCCGCGTGGCGGCCCTGAAGGAGAGGGGCTTCACACCCGGCCTCGGCACCGTCCTGGTGGGTGACGACCCGGGCAGCCAGAAGTACGTCGCGGGGAAGCACCGCGACTGTGCGCAGGTCGGCATCGCCTCCATCCAGCGTGAACTGCCCGCCACCGCGACGCAGGACGAGATCGAGGCCGTCGTCCGCGAGCTCAACGAGGACCCCGCGTGCACCGGGTACATCGTGCAGCTCCCGCTGCCCAAGGGCATCGACGAGAACCGCGTCCTCGAGCTGATGGACCCGTCCAAGGACGCCGACGGCCTGCACCCGATGAACCTCGGCCGCCTCGTCCTGAACGAGCCGGCCCCGCTGCCCTGCACGCCGAACGGCGTGATCACGCTCCTCCGCGAGCACGGCGTGGAGATCAACGGCGCCGAGGTCGTCGTCGTCGGCCGCGGTGTGACGATCGGCCGCTCGATGCCGCTGCTGCTCACCCGTCGCTCCGAGAACGCGACGGTGACGCAGTGCCACACCGGCACGCGTGACCTGGCCTACCACCTCAGGAAGGCCGACATCATCGTGGCCGCCGCGGGCGTCCCGCACCTGATCAAGGCCGAGGACGTGAAGCCGGGCGTCGCGATCCTGGACGTCGGCGTCTCGCGCGACGAGACCGGCAAGATCGTCGGCGATGTGCACCCCGACGTCCGCGAGGTCGCCGGGTGGATCTCGCCGAACCCGGGCGGCGTCGGCCCGATGACGCGGGCCCAGCTGCTCGTCAACGTCGTCGAGGCGGCCGAGCGCGCCGCCGCTGCCACGAGCTGACCGGGAAGAGAGCGAGCCCATGAGCGTAGGCGCGAAGGGCGGGAACGGAGCGGCGGCGTCGTCGTCCGGGCCGGACGACGCTGACGAGAGCGGGGCCGCGGAGTCCGCACCGGAGGACTTGGCGTCCGCACGGGAGGACTTGGCGTCCGCACCGAAGGCCGCCGAGTCCGAGCCGGGGGCCGGGGCGTCCGAACCGCAGACCGGGCCGCAGTCCGAGGGGCAGGCCGAGGGCCGGACCGAGGGGCACGTCAGCGCGGTCGGCCTGGATGGGCAGGCCGAGCGGACTTCGGGGCGCCCCGAGGCGCGGGGCGGGGCATCGGAGCCGCAGGCCGCAGGGCGGGCAGAGGGCCAGGTCGAGGGGCACGTCAGCGAGGCCGGGCTGGACGGGCAGGCCAAGCAGGCCTCGCGGCGCCCTGAGCCGCGGATCGAGGGGCGCGTCAGTGCGGCCGGTGCCGGTGGGCAGGGCAAGCGGGCCTCGCGGCGCTTCCCGCTCTTCACGCGCGACACCGCGCGGCCCGAGGGCGGCGGCCGCGCCGCGAGCGGTGACGCGCCCGCGCCCGCACGCCAGTGGCCGCTGCTCGCCGTGATCGCGACGGTGGCGATCGGGCTGCTGCTCACCGCACTCGACGTGTTCCGCGTCGGCACGATACTGATCGGCGTCGCGCTGATCGCGGGTGCCGTGCTGCGCTGGGCGCTCCCCGACGTCGGCATGCTGGCGGTGCGCTCGCGCTTCACGGACATGGTGACGTACGGCGTCCTTGGCGTCGCCATCGTGCTGCTCGCGCTGATGGCGCAGCCGAGGCCGTGGCTGGAGATCCCGTTCCTCAGCGACACGCTGCACCGCACGATCACCACCTGAGGCATCACAGGCATCACAGGCGTCACAGGCACTTAAGGCGCCGCAGGCGCACGCGGCGGCCCGCGCTCTCCCCCTCTGAGTGCGGGCCGCCGGTGTGTCCCGTACCGGAAACTACCGGCGGCGCGGCTGCCCTGTCGTCCCGTCACGGGTTGACGTTCGGCTGCGCCCCCCGCGGTACTCCGCCGGTTCCTGCAACTTTCGCTGTACCGCGGAAGTTTGACGTTCGGCCGCCCGCCCCGGAGCTACGCTGCGGCGATGCGGATCCGCCCTCTCGTCGCCGACGCGGCGATCGCGGTCGCCCTGACCACGGTCGCCGTACTGCTCGGGCAGGAGTCGGCACGCCAGGGGTGGCCCGAACTCGACGCACCGGGCTATGCGTTGGTCGCCCTCGCCAATGTTCCCGTCGTCTTCCGGAGCAGGGCGCCGCTCGCGGTCCTGCTTCTCGTCCACGGGGTGTGGATCGGGTACGTCACCGCCGGCTACTGGCCCGTGGTGAGCACCTTCGCGCCCATGCTCACCGTCTACACGGTCGCCTCGCTGCGGCCCGCCCGGGTCTCCGTGCCCTGCGCCGCGCTGATGAGCGCCGTCTGGATCTACGCGGGCCTGGTCAGCGACGGCGCGTCGATGGCGTCCGTCGTCGGGCAGGCCGTCGGATTCGCGCTGGTGATCTGGCGGTTCGGACATGTGGCGCGGCGGTCCGCCGAACTGGCCCGCCAGTTGAAGCGCGAGCAGGACGAGCGCGCGCGGCGCGAGGTCGCCGAGGAACGCGGGCGGATCGCACGGGAGTTGCACGACGTCGTCGCCCACCACATGTCGGTGATATCCGTGCAGGCGGGCCTCGCGAAGTTCGTCTTCGCCTCCGACCCGGCCACCGCGCACGCCGCGCTCTCCACCATCTCCGGCACCAGCGGCGAGGCGCTTGAGGAGTTGCGCCGGATGCTGCGGGTGCTGCGGGCGCAGGAGGACGGCGAGGAACCGCCCGACGCGCCGATGCCGGGGCTCGCGCGGCTCGGCGAGATGGTCGAGCGGGTGCGGGCGGCCGGGGGAGTCTCCGTCGAGCTGCGCATCGAGGGGACGCCGCGGCAGCTCGCGCCGGGCATCGAACTCTGCGCGTACCGCGTGGTCCAGGAGGCGCTGACCAACGTACTGAAACACGCTCGGGGCGCCGCCGTGGTCGTCGAACTCCGTTATCAGCGGCACCATGTGACGGTTTCGGTCACGGACGACGGGGAGGGGGTGATTCTGGACAGAGTGGGCGCGGGGAGCGGCCACGGCTTGATTGGGATGCGGGAGCGGGCCAAGCTCTACGGCGGGACGATCAGCATCGGCCCGCTGAGCGAGGGAGGGTTCGCCGTGCGGCTTACCCTGCCGACCTCCGCGCAGGCCGCATCGCAGGGGGACGACGCGACTTAAATGACCAGGGTTCTCGTCGTCGACGACCAGTTCCTCATCCGGGCAGGACTGGTGGGGCTGCTGCGTGCCGCGCCCGGCGTCGAAGTCGTCGGCGAGGCGGGCGACGGCGCCGAGGCCGTCGAACTCGCCGCGGAGACCCGCCCCGACGTCATCCTGATGGACATCCGCATGCCCGGCATGAGCGGCATCGTGGCCACCGAGAAGATCCTCGCCGAGGCACCCGAACCGGCCCCGCGCGTCCTGGTGTTGACCACCTTCGATCTCGACGAGTACGTGTACGGGGCGCTGCGCGCGGGAGCCTCCGGGTTCCTGCTCAAGGACTCGGGGCCCGAGCGGCTGCTCGCCGCGGTGGCCGCGGTCGGCGGCGGCGACGCGCTGTTCGCGCCCAGCGTCACCTGCCGCCTCGTCGAGGCGTTCGCCCGGCAGTCCCGCGCGGACGACGCGTCGTCCCAACCGCCGCCGGATCTGGAGGCGTTGACGCTGCGCGAGGTCGAGGTCCTGAAGCTGATCGCGCGCGGCCTTTCCAACGCGGACATCGCCGACCGCCTCTACATCAGCGAGGCCACCGTCAAGACCCACCTCAACCGCACGATGAGCAAGCTCGACCTCGACAGCAGGGCGCAGGCCGTGGTGGTGGCGTACGAGACGGGACTCGTCACGCCGGGCGGCGGCCGCTGAATCCCGTACCGCTGAGCCCGGACGCACGCGTGAAGCGGCGCCCGTCCTCTCCCCCGATGAGGGCGGGCGCCGCTGTGGTGGTGTGGGACTGCCGTGGTATCAGCGGCAGTTGACCCACTTGTTGGAGAGGATCTTGAGCTTGTGGGACGAGTTGCCCTTCTCGCCACGCGGCTGGGTCCCGATGTACTTCGTGTAGTTCTTGCCCGCGTACACCGCCACGTCGCACTTGCGGCCGTTGTTGTAGCCCGACCAGGAGCCGCCCGCGAACACGGCGAACCTGGACAGGTCCTTGTTGTTGTACTGGACCTTCTGCATCCGCCCGGTGAAGTTCTTCCCGGACCAGACGCACAGCCAGCCCTTGGGACAGGCCGACGCGCCCTTCGCCTCGACACCGGCGGAAGCCGCGGTGCCCCCGCTGCTCGCCATCGCCACGCCGCTCGCGGAGCCGCCCATGAGGGCGAGCGAGGCGATGCCGATGCCGACGGTCCTGCGCGTTGCCGTGATGTTCATGTCTTCCCCCGAAGATTCACGGTGATTCACGGTGATCTGGAGGGCGGCGCGGGGTGGACCGCGCCGCCCGTTGTGCACTGATGACGATGCGGGACGGCGGGTGCGGACCGCCAGATCTGCCGGGACGATCAGGCACGCGCGGGACGTCCCGGGCGCTGACCTGCGCGTCCCTGGCGCGTGGGACGGCTTGGGCGGGACGGCTCGGACCGGCCGGATTCCACAGGACGCAGGAACTGCCGCCGAGCGTTCGGGCATCCTCTACTTCAGGGACTGAAGGACATGGGGTGGAACATGTCTCGATGGAAGGAGCTGCCCGACTCGCTTGACCCGCGGGTACGGCAGTTCGTCGTAAGGCTGCGCAGGCTCAAGGACCACAGCGGTCTGGGCCTTGCGGCGTTGGCGTCCCGGACGGGGTACAGCCGTTCGTCCTGGGACAGGTATCTCAACGGCAGGTCACTGCCTCCTGCGGAGGCGGTCGAGGCGCTCGCGCGGGCCTGCGACAGCGAACCGGCGCCGCTCCTGGCGCTGCGCGAAGTGGCCGCGGAGGGCTGGGAGTCGGACGCCGACACGGGCGCCGCGGTGGGGGAGACCGCCCCGGCCGCGTCGGGCGCGGCGGTCGCGCGCCGCCCGGTCCCCTGGCTCGCGATCGTGCTGTCGAGCGTGTGCACGGCGCTGTTGATGCTGGCGGTGTTCGCGCTGCTCGCGCCCTGGGAGAAGGAGAGCGAGGACAAGGGGGACGACAGACCGTTCACGGGTGAAGCCCACCCGGAATTCGGCGAGTTCGAGTACAAGCCGGGCAAGACCTACGAGTGCGAGGTGCGGCGCGACGACGACGGTCGGCTGTACGCGGGCTACAGCCGCACGCGCACGGAACTGATCGAGCGGTTGTCCACCCGGTGGTCCGTGGTGGAGGCGCAGTGCCTCCTTGAGCACCGCGAGGCATCGCCCGGAGTCGCCGACGGCGCGTTCGGCAACAACACCGAGCGCGCGGTGAAGCGGATCCAGGACAAGGCGAACATCGCTGTCGACGGCAAGATCGGCCCCGACACGTGGAAGGTGCTGCGCAAGTGACCAGGCAGGAACCGCCGTTGGAGTGTGTACGTCTCGCCGAGGCGCTCCGCGAACTGCGGGCCGCCGCGGGGTTGAGCCTGGCCGCGCTCGCGGCGAAGACGCCGTACAGCAAGTCGTCGTGGGAGCGCTACCTCAACGGCAAGACGCTGCCGCCCCGGCAGGCCGTCGAGGAGCTGTGCACCCTCGTGGGGGAGCGGCAGGACCGGCCGCTCGCCTTGTGGGGCCTCGCGGAGTCCGCGTGGAGCGGCCGCGCGGGCGTGGGCGCGGCGGGGCCCGGCGGAGCGCGGCGCGAGGAGCCGCGTGACGTGGCCGACGCGCCCCCGCCGGAGGCAGCCGGGGAGCCGGCTCCTGCCGAGCGCGGGCGCTGGCGGTCCACCGGGTTCCTCGCCGGGGCGCTCGGCGGTCTCGCCGCCGTCGCGGCCGGGGTGCTCCTGGTCGTCTGGGGCTTCGGCGGCAGTGGCACCGACGCGGAGGGCGCGCCGACCACCGCCAACTCGGGGCCTGCGCCCGGCTGTTCTGGCGACTCCTGCACCGGCAAGGACGCGGAGGCCACCCGCTGCTCGGGTGCGGCGAACCCGCCCGGCACGCTGGCCGAGCACCGCTTCGGCGGCGGCACGGTCGTCAAGGTGCGGCGCTCCGTGGAGTGCGGGGCGGTGTGGGCCCGGATCGACCGGGGGCGGGTGGGCGACCGGGTCGAGATCGTCGCGCCGGGCATCGGCACCCAGCAGGCCGAGGTGCGGGACCGGTTCGACGAGGAGGGTTCGCTGTCGACGCCGATGGCCACCGCGCGCCGTGCCGCGCTGCCGGACGTGCGGGGCTGCCTGGTGCGGGGCGGTGAGCGGCAGTGCTTCGGGGTGGCTGACGAGTAGGGCCCGGTCACGCTGACAAGCAGGACCCGGGAAACAAGACGGCGCCCGTCCTCTCCCCCGTGGGAGGACGGGCGCCGCCGGTCTGTGGGGGCCGCTTTCAACGAGTTCCAGCGTCATGCCCGCGCCAATTGCGTTCAAGGGATGCCTTGCCCCTGTGGCACGGAGGTGACCATTCCGCAATGGTGTGCGAAGCCCGCAACAGGTGCTGACGGGTGCGGAGGGAACCAATTCGGGCCGTACGACCGTCATGTGGGCAAACTGGGCACATGCTGGGGGTGAAGCATGAGTGCTGCCTGGCGGCCGCTGCCGGAGGGACTTCCCCCGGAAGTGCGGCACTTCGTGGAACAGCTGAGGCTGCTCAAGGACCGCACCGGCCTGAGCCTGGTCGCGCTCGGAAAGGAGACCGCGTACAGCAAATCCTCCTGGCAGCGTTACCTCAACGCACAGCAGCCCCCGCCCCGCCAGGCGGTCACGGCGCTGTGCAGGGTGGCGCAGGAAGACAGCGAACGGTTCTGTGCGCGCTGGGAGTTGGCGGTCCGCGTGTGGCCGCGGGGCGGGGCGGGGGGAGCGGATTCAGCCCCGCGCGTCGTACTGAGCAAGGCGGGCGAGCACGCGAAGGACGGCGGGCGAAGAGCGCGGCCCTCCGCCCGGCGGAGCGGGCCACGGCGGCCGTCGCGCAAGCGCCCGGCATGGACGTGGCGCTCCATCGCCGGTCTCACCGCGCTCCTCATCCTCATGGCACTGCTGGAAGGCCTGCTGAGGAATCTCATGGGCTAGGGCCTGTCCGATGGGTCAGGCCGGTCTTCGCGCCGGGTGCCGGTTCAGCAGGGCCGAGCGGGCCCTGGTGCGTGCAGCTGCAAGGCGGAGG